>JAAXZX010000105.1 GCA_012719645.1 Clostridiaceae bacterium | reverse complement strand
TTCTTCCCTTGGTTCAAATGGGGCTTCTCCGACCGCAAGTCGGTGCCCAATACGCATTTCTATGTATTAGGCTAGCCAGGGGGACGGTTCCTCTGGCTAGCCCGGTGAGCCAAACCAGAGGAACCGTCCCCTTGGCTAGTCTAACCGGGGAATTAAATGAAAATTGCTGTTTTAGGTGCAATGGCAGTTTGGTACGCCATCATTGCGCCGGAAAATTGTGTATGTTATGCTAAAGGCGTTACATAATAGAGCAGCGGATGGGGCGCTGCGCGCGAAAAGGTAAGGCGATGAAGGAGAGAATCTACACCATTCCCATAACCGAGGCATTTGACCAGGATTCGGAATGCCCCCTGTGCATATGTGAAAAGAAGCTGGAGAACGACGCCCTGGAATATACCCTCGGCCCGTCCCTGATGGAGCCCGACAGCAGGATCGAAACCAACAGGATGGGCTTTTGCGCGCTTCATTTCACGAAGCTTTACAACATGCAGCAAAGCCGCCTGGGACTGGGGCTTATAATCGAAACCCACCTGGCAGAGCAGGAAGCCATCATTGAGAAAATGTACGGCAAGTACTCGGACCTGCTTGAGCAGGAAAGCCGGAAGGGCATGCTTGAAGCGGCCATGGACAGGCTGTCGGGAAAGGCGGCCGGCACGGCGCGGTTTTCGGAAGAACTGCTCGGCCACCTGGATGCCCTGGAGAAATCCTGTGCCATATGCAGCAGGATAGGGAACAATATGGACAGGTTTGTTGAAACAATCCTCTACCTGTTTTTCAGGGAGAGCGATTTTCGGCAGAAGTTCGAGTCTTCCAGGGGCTTCTGCCTCAAGCACATGAAAGCCCTGATCCAGGGAAGCAAAAAAGAGCTTAGCCCCTGGAAACAGGCCGAGTTTATAAAAACCCTGCTCCCGCTCCAGATCAGGCATCTGAAACGGGTGCAGGAGGAGGTTACCCACTTTACCGAAATGTTTGACTACAAAAAGCAGGACGGGGACTGGAAGAACTCACGGGACGCCGTGCCCAGGAGCATTGAAAAGATCTGCGGCCCCTGCGACCTGCAAAGGTGATGCAAGCAAAGTACGATACACAGGAGATGGACGAGCCATGAAAAAATATACCTACAATGACCTTTTAGACATAATGACAAAACTCAGGAGCCCCGGGGGATGCCCGTGGGACAGGGAACAGGACCATAAGACCCTGAAAAGATACCTGATAGAGGAGGCCTATGAGGTCCTTGAAGCCATAGACCTGGAAAACCCGGACATGCTCTGCGATGAACTGGGAGATCTCCTGCTGCAGGTGGTGTTCCATGCCCAAATAGCAAAAGAAAACGGCCAGTTTGACATGGATGATGTGGTCCACGGCGTCAGCAGCAAGATGATCCACCGCCACCGCCATGTATTCGGGGAGGAAGAGGCCGAAACAGCCGATGACGTCATAAGGATCTGGGAGGAGATAAAGAAGGAAGAGAAGGGGCAGGAAACCCAGACAAAGGTTTTGAAGGGCGTGCCGGGAAACCTTCCGGCCCTGATGAGGAGCTACAAGGTCCAGGAAAAGGCCGCCCAGGTGGGCTTTGACTGGGACAAAGCGGAGGATGCCTTCAAGAAGCTGGAGGAAGAGGTCCAGGAACTGAAAAGGGCCTGCGAGAGCAGGAACCAGGCTGAGATTGAAGAGGAACTGGGCGACCTGCTTTTTGCCGTGGTCAATGTAGCCCGGTTTTACAAGGTTCAGCCCGAACTGGCCCTTACAGCCACCATCAACAAGTTCATCAAGAGGTTTGAGTATGTTGAGACCACAAGTGCGCAGCAGGGCAAAAAGCTTGAAGAGATGACCCTTGAGGAGATGGACGCCCTGTGGGATGACTGCAAGAGGAAGGAACGCGACACGGCTTCCGAATAAAGCCTGAAAGGAGCGGCAGCTATGCGGATAGACAAGTTTTTGAAGGTCAGCAGGATAATCAAGAGAAGGACCCTTGCCAACGAAGCCTGCAGCAGGGAAAAGGTGTCGATAAACGGCAGGACGGCAAAGCCGGGTACCGAGGTAAAGCCGGGGGACATAGTTGAAATCAGGTTCGGCGAGAACATCACAAGGCTGAGGGTCCTGAAAACGACCGAACACGTCAGAAAAGAAGAAAGCAGCGATATGTACGAGCTTCTGTAACCGGTACAGAAGCTCTTTTATTCAGCCGTACTTATGCCGAACCCGATGCCGGTAGCATAACCCGTCGAGCCTTCGCATAATATCAAACGACGGCATAGCGGAGCCTTATCCTGGCGTACTTGTGGGAGGTGCTGTTATGGTTGAAGACCGAAAAACCTTTGAGCAGAACATAATCCTTAAAGACAGAAGACGGCTCATGGTTTCAGGGGTCCGGCACGTGGAGAGCTTCAACGAGGAATGCATAGTCCTTGATACCGAAAACGGGGTATTGATTATTCGGGGAGCCGGGCTGCACATCAACAAACTCAGCGTTGAAACGTCCGAACTGGATGTGGAGGGAGATATTTGTGCAATGGAGTACCTGGACGGTGGAGTACCGCAAAGAAAAGGAGGCTTCTTTTCGGGGCTTTTCAGATAGAAAGGCGGCACGTTGAATGATCACAAGCGCGGGATATGAACTGGCTGCGGTTGCCGGCGCCATGGCCTGCGGGATATTGCTGGCGTTCCTGTATGATCTTTTCCGCATTAAAAGGCGCTTCGTCAGGACATCGGCAGTTTTTATCCATATTGAAGACATCCTGTTTTGGCTGATTGCGGCCATTATTGTTTTTCTGGCTTCCTATATCATCAGCAGCGGGGAGACGAGATTCTATTTCTTCCTGGGCATATTTTCGGGTGTACTCATCTATTTTGCCCTTCTGAGCAGGCTAGTGACATGGGCCGTAACAGGGCTTATCCAGGTGGTCCTGTGGCCTTTCAGGCAGCTTATCCGCCTTTTGACTCCCGCTTTCCGGGCTTTGACGGATAAAGCGGGAAAATTGCTGGGCAGAGCCCGCGACAGGGCTGCCATCAGCGCCTACCGTGTCAGGGTCGATTTCAGGCGCCTTAAAAATGCCATGACCAGGAAATGAGAGGCAACGTTACAATTCGGCGTCAGTGTGGTATAATTCTATTGACGGGGTTCGGTTAACCCGTACCGTTTACAAAGGATAAACCGGGTGAAGAAAGTGGCGATAAGGCGCAAAAGAAAAAGCGGATGGTGGATAGTGCCTCTCCTGGCTGTGGCGTTTGTATATACGGCCTTTACGGTGTATTCCCAATCCAGGGAGATGTATGCCATCCGTATTGAAATGAAGGAGGTCCAAAAGCGCATCGACAGGGAAAAGGCCCTGAAGCAGGAACTCCTTAAGCAGAAGGATCAAATGAACAGCGACGAGAGCATAGAGAAGATAGCCCGGGAGAAGCTGGGCATGGTAAAGGACGGGGAAAGGATCTTCGTGGACATAAACCAGTAACGGAGACGGCCAATAACATATAAAAAGATTCCATTTATAGCAATGGAATCTTTTTTAATGCCTTTATCATTGATTGATTGCCCTGCCCGCGCTCAAGACGGCAGGCATATTATCTGTCAGCCCTGTTTCGAAACGATCTTTGCCCAGGTGTCCTTGAGGGTCACCGTCCTGTTGAATACCGGGCAGCCCGGGCGGCTGTCCTTGCTGTCCATGCAGAAGTAGCCTATTCTAAGGAACTGGAAGCGGTCGCCGGGTTTTGCATTCCTGAGGGACGGTTCCAGCTTCGCGCCCTTGATGACCACGAGGGACTCAGGATTTATAAAATCCTTGTAATCCTTGTCATCCGGGATATCATCCGGGTTTTCAACGGTGAAGAGCTTGTCATATAGCCTTACTTCGGCATCAATGGCGTGACCTGCCGATACCCAGTGGATGGTCCCCTTCACCTTGCGGCCATCGGGGGATTCCCCACCGCGGGAAGCGGGGTCATAGACTGCCCGGACCAGCGTTACCCGGCCGTTTTCATCGGTTTCGTACCCGGTGCATTTAATGAAATATGCGTTTTTCAGCCTGACCTCCCCGCCGGGCTTAAGCCTGAAATACTTGGGAGGCGGGTCTATCTCAAAATCGTCGCGCTCGATGAAGATCTCCCTTGAGAAGGGGACTTTGCGGGTCCCTCTTTCGGGCTGTTCGGGGTTGATCTCCACATCGAATTCCTCAGTTTGGTCCTCGGGATAATTCTCAATAACAACCTTAAGCGGGTTTATTACCGCCATGACCCTGTCCGCCCTCTTGTTCAGGTCTTCGCGGACACAATACTCCAAAAGCCCCCAATCGGCAACGCTGAGAGTCTTGGAAACGCCGATGAGATCGATGAACCTGCGGATGGATTCGGGGGTAAATCCACGCCTTCTGAGGGCGCACAGCGTGGGCATCCTCGGATCGTCCCATCCGTCCACGTATCCCATCTCAACCAGTTCACGGAGCTTTCTCTTGCTCATCACCGTGTAGTTGATGTTGAGCCTTGAAAATTCATACTGGCGCGGCGGGTTGGGGATCTCCAGCTTCTCCAGGAACCAGTCGTAAAGCGGCCGATGATCTGCGTACTCCATGGAACACAGGGAATGGGTGATGCCCTCTATGGCATCCTGGAGAGGATGGGCGAAGTCATACATGGGATAGATGCACCACTGGGTTCCGGTGCGGTGGTGCGGTTCCTTCTTTATCCGGTAAATAACGGGATCACGCATGTTGAGGTTGGGAGAGGCCATGTCGATCTTGGCCCTTAAGGTCTTCTCCCCGCTTTCAAACTCACCGTTCCTCATACGCTCGAAGAGATCAAGGTTCTCCTCGATGCTCCTGTTGCGGCATGGACTTTCCTTTCCGGGTTCCGTCAGGGTTCCCCGGTATTCCCGCATTTCCTCGGGTGAAAGGTCGTCCACATAGGCCAGCCCTTTCTTAATGAGCTGAACAGCGTATTGGTATATTTGTTCGCTGTAATCGGAGCCGTAATGGATCCTGTCCCCGAAATCAAAGCCCATCCAGCGGATGTCTTCTATAATGGCATCCACGTACTCGGTATCTTCCTTTGAGGGGTTGGTGTCGTCAAAGCGCAGGTTGCATCTGCCGCCATATTTTTCTGCCATGCCGAAATCCACGCACATGGCCTTGGTATGGCCGATATGGAGATAGCCGTTGGGCTCGGGCGGGAAACGGGTAATCACTTCTTTTACCCTTCCGGTCTCCAGGTCCTTTTCAATGATTTCCTCGATAAAATTCTTCGGTCTTTTGTCCATGTCTTCCATACATTAATCCCTGTCCTTCAGCGTTTGTTAAGGTTATCAGAGGCTGAAAATCGGTTGTATTTTCAGCCTCTGGTCTCAATGGGTATTATAAGCCAATGCATGGATAAAGTAAACATGGCTCAGAGTTTCTCGTTCTCATAATATGGTATGAGCTGGCGTGTTATCATGGTTCCGATACCCTTGTTGGTGAAAATCTCGAGCAGGATGCAGTGGGGTATTCTTCCGTCAATGATATGGGTCCGGCCGACTCCGGCCTCGAGGGCGCTTATGCAGCCCAGCACCTTTGGAATCATCCCGCCCACGATGGTGCCTTCGTCGATCATCCGGTATACCTCATCGCTGGTGATGACATGGATGACCTTATTGTCGGTTGACTTGATGCCTTCCACATCGGTGAGAAGGATCAGCTTTTCGGCTTTGAGCGCTGCGGCGAGCTCCGCTGCCACCGTATCGGCGTTTATATTGTAGCTCTGTCCGTTTTTGTCTGTGCCGACAGGCGCCACCACCGGTATGTATTCGTCCTGGGCAAGGATCTCCAGCACCCGTGTGTTGATCTTTGTAATCTTGCCCACAAAGCCCAGGTCCGCCGGTTTTCCGTCCACCATCTCCAGATGCTTCTCGCATTCGATGAGCATGCCGTCAATGCCGCACAGGCCGATTGCCTTGCCGCCTTTCTGGTTTATGAGGGAAACGATTTCCTTGTTGGTTTTTCCCACCAATACCATCTGGGCAACTTCCATGGTTTCACTGTCAGTTTTCCTGAGGCCGTTGACAAACTCGGACTCCACCCCGAATTTCTTAAGGGCCCTGGATATATCCGGACCACCGCCATGAACAACCACAGGGTTCAGCCCGATATACTTGAGAAGGGTGATATCCTCCATGACCGAGTGCTTAAGGTCTTCACTGATCATGGCGTTCCCGCCGTACTTTATAACCACTGTTTTTCCGGCAAGGGCCTGGATATATGGAAGGGCTTCAACCAGTATCCCTGCCTTCTTAATAATTTCTGTGTAGTCAAACATAACTATCCTCCAAACTTTATCCCCGATGGATTTATAAGTAGAATCCCACAGCCGAAAGCCCCTCGGTTTCATCGAAACCGGCCATGATGTTCAGGGCCTGGACTGCCTGGCCGGCGGATCCCTTGCCCATATTGTCCAGGGCCGACAGGACCGTGAGCCTGTTGAGCCGTTCATCCAGGTTTATGCTTATATCTATGCGGTTTGATCCCGCTACAAACCTGGTTTCAGGGAGGACCCCCGGCGGGAGTATCCGCACGAAGGGCTCGCCTTTATAGAATTCCCTGTATGCCTCCAGAATATGGTCATAGGGAACCGGTCCTGCCAGGTTCATGCAGATGGTAGCCAGCATACCCCTTTTCATGGGCGCCAGGTGGGGCGTAAAGGAAACCTCCACCTTTTTCCCGGCCAGCAATGACAGTTCCTGTTCGATCTCAGGCCTGTGCCTGTGGTTTATGACGCCGTATGCCTTGAAGTTCTCATCGCTCTCGCAGTAGGAGTAGGGTAGCTCGCTCCTGCGCCCTGCTCCGGATACGCCGGAAGCGGCGTTGATGATAATACTGTCTGTTGAAACCAGCCCGTTTTTCAGGGCAGGGGCTATGGCCAGGATGGAACAGGTGGGGTAGCAGCCCGGATCTCCTATGAGGGAGGCATCCCTTATTTTATCCCGGTAAAGCTCGGGCAGGCCGTAGACCGCATTTTCAAGGAGTTCGGGCGCACCATGGGTAAGCTTGTACGTCTTTTCATAAACCTCGCGGTCCCTGAACCTGAAATCGGCGCTGTGGTCAATAACCCTCTTCCCGTTTTCGATAAGTTTCCGGGTAATATCGGTTGAAACCCCGTGGGGAAGCGCCGTTATGAAGAAATCGGCCTTTTCGCACACGGCATCGATGTCAAGCTCATCGCACACCTGGTCAAAAACGCCCCTGAAAGCAGGATATATATCCGAAAACGGCTGGCCTGAAAAACTGTTTGAAACCACGGTGGACAGCCTGATATCCTTTCTCCGGTAAAGCAGCCGGACAAGTTCCGCGCCCACATAGCCGGTTGCGCCAATGATACCTACCTTTACCACAGGACATTCCTCCCCGGTTAATATAGTATTGGAGGGCAAATAAAAAACAGGCATAAAATCAATGAGCGCCCATGTTCCGAGGGCCGGCAGGTCCCCGGTAATTTATAATTATACAGTATAAATGCATAAAAATTCAATAGCTTTTTTTTGGGGCTTTTTATAAGGCCATTCCGGTGTTTTTGGTTGTTTTCCATTATGCAAAGTTGCCAAATGCCAAAATTTATTTTTGTAAAAAAGATATGTAGTTAAATTGTTACAGGCGTGTTACATTGTTTGTATGTGTCGCAGACACAATATATAATAGGAGGTTTTACAATGGCAGGTGTAAGGCTTAAGAACGTCAGCAAGGTATTCCCCGGCGGTGTTAAGGCTGTCAGCGACTTCAACATCGAGATAGAAGATAAGGAGTTTATCATTCTTGTTGGACCATCAGGCTGTGGGAAGACCACTACCCTCAGAATGATTGCAGGTCTTGAGGAGATCACCGAGGGTGAGTTGTACATAGGGGACAAGCTTTGTAATGATGTTGCCCCGAAGGACAGGGACATCGCCATGGTGTTCCAGAACTACGCCCTGTATCCTCACATGACGGTATTCGACAACATGGCATTCGGTCTGAAGCTGAGAAAAACACCTAAAGATGAAATAAAGAGAAGAGTACACGAAGCCGCAAGGATTCTGAACATTGAACATCTTCTTGACAGAAAGCCGAAGGCTCTTTCCGGTGGTCAGAGACAGCGTGTCGCCCTGGGACGCGCGATCGTTCGCGAGCCGAAGGTATTCCTCATGGACGAACCGCTTTCCAACCTGGATGCCAAGCTCAGGGTCCAGATGAGAACCGAGATCAGCAAGCTCCACCTGAAACTCAACACCACGTTCATCTATGTTACCCATGACCAGACAGAAGCTATGACCATGGGTACACGTATCGTTGTTATGAAGGATGGTTTCATCCAGCAGATAGACAGTCCCCAGAAGCTTTATGACGAGCCGGCCAACCTGTTCGTCGCAGGGTTCATCGGAAGCCCGCAGATGAACTTCGGCAATGCAATTGTGGAACGTAAAGACGATGGCAAGCTCACCCTCGTATTCGGCGAGTACAGGCTGGACCTCAACGCTGAGAAGTCAGCCGAGATTGAGAAGCAGGGCTATGTGGGCAAGGAAGTCATATTCGGTATCCGTCCCGAGAATATCTATGAGATGGATGCGGCCGGGGCCCTGGGCAACCATGCCAGTATTCCTCTCAAGGCTGACGTGGAAGTTACCGAGAGACTTGGTTCGGAGACACTTCTTTATGTTGTCATCAACGATGTCAACTTTACCGCTCGTGTCAGCCCGAAATCAAAGGTTCAGCCCAACGAGCAGGTCGAGCTCCTGTTCGACATGGATCGTATCCACATCTTCGACAAGGATACGGAAAAAGCGATTGTTCACTGAACCGGCTAAGCACACAAAGGCCGCTTCCTTCGGGAGCGGCCTTTTTTGGCGGGTTTTCATCCTGCCGAAAACTGCCTGAAAACCGTTTGGAGGGGCATGTAACTGGGAATAACTATATGAGGCGGTATTGAGAGCTTTCATCTGATTTTCCCGGCTGCCTTCAGACCGTGGGAGGGAAATGATTTGCGTGTTGTGGGCTTCACAGGCCCCAGTGGGACGGGTAAAAGCCACCGGGCTTTATGGGTGTCCCGTGAGAACGGGCTGGACTATATAATTGATGATGGTCTGCTGATCTTCGGCAATGTTGTGGTTGCAGGAAAATCGGCGAAAAAAGCTCCGTCGAAGATCGGATCCATCAGGGTTGCCCTTTTCCAGGACGATGACCACAGGGAAGAGGTAAAAAAGGCCATCAGGGAGAGGAAGCCCGAAGGTATCCTGATCCTGGGCACGTCCGCCAAAATGATCAGCAAGATAGCCGAGGTGCTGGAACTGGGCGAGGTACAGGAATGGATAACCATCGAGGATGTTGCCACACCCCTTGAGATTGAGCAGGCGATGAACACCAGGATCAGTGAGGGAAAGCATGTGATCCCGGTTCCCGCCATGGAGATAAAGAAGCAGTTCTCAGGATATTTCCTGGATCCGCTGCAGTTGTTCAAGAGGAAGGGAAAGGCCGAGTTCCAGAAGATCGGGGAGAAATCGGTCGTCCGTCCGACTTTCAGTTATTATGGGAAATACACCATTTCGGATTATGCCATTTACCAGCTTATCAACCATATCATTGTGTCAATGCCTGAAATGGAGAAGATAACACGATTCAGGTGCAACAACACCCCTGACGGCCTGTTTGTGGATATGGACGTTGTAATGGTTTTTGGCTATAATTTAATGGATGCCCTCAGGAAGGCGCAGGATGCCATCAGCAGGGAATTGGACCGTTTTGCGGGGATCAACCTGAACAGGCTCGTCATCAATGTGAAAACCCTTGTCCTTTCCAAGTCAAATCATTAATTCCGGGTTAATGGAGGAATAACCGTGCTTAAGACCGAAGAGAACCATACAGTACATCTGAGAAGCCTTGAGGACGAAGAAATCATACACCGCATACGCAATGGCTGCAAAAAATGCATGGAACACCTGATTGAGAAGTACAAGCCCCTTGTCCGCGCCAAGTCCAGGTCATATTTCCTTGTGGGCGCCGACCGGGAAGACATAGTGCAGGAAGGCATGATCGGCCTGTTCAAAGCCATTCGGGACTACAGGGATGATAAGAGCATACCTTTCAGGATGTTTGCCGAGATGTGCATAACCCGCCAGATCATAACCGCGGTGAAAACAGCCACGAGGCAGAAGCATATTCCTCTGAATTCCTATGTCTCGCTTAACAAACGCATGTATGACGAGGATTCGGATAAAACGCTCGTTGAAATGCTCCACGGCGTATCCATCACCGACCCGGAGGAACTGTTCATTTCAAAGGAAGACTACAGCGATATAGAGCAAAAGATGCTGGAACTGTTAAGCCCGTTTGAAAAGCAGGTGCTTACCATGTACCTCAGCGGTATTGCCTACCAGGATATCGCACGCCAGTTGAACAAGCCTGTAAAATCCATTGACAACGCACTCCAGCGGCTCAAGAAGAAGATAGAGAAAAGCCTGTTATACGACAGGAACGATATGGAGAAACAGCCATAGGAAACAAAACGCCTGTTGGACGATCAACAGGCAAATATCATGGAAATGTGCTAAAAAGGAGGTAAAAGTATGTTAAGGTATCAGTGTCAAGATAAAGTATAATTGAAAAATGTCGAAATAGCAAGAATCAAGAAATAAAAGAAAGGGTATAATCTGGGAATCGCACATCCCGTCACGTCTTTATGTAAATGCTTTTAAATAAACGGTCATCTTAATGTTTAACTTGACAAAATATAGTATAATAATCTAATAAGGCAGGTCTGTATTATTATTGGCAGGATAAAGGCATCATCCGGCAATCGTGTCTTTGGCAGGGGAGAATGCATCACCCCCGCGGGCGCTAAGATTTGGGAGATGAATTGGCAAAATGTCTGATAAAAACAAAGTGGTTGTAAGGATTGCAGGAAATGAATATATCCTGTGCGGCAGCGAATCGCCTGAGTACATACAGAAAATTGCCATGATGGTGGACAGGAAGCTCAGGGACATTACCCGCAAGAACCATCTGCTGAGCACGTCAATGGCTTCGGTTCTGACTGCCGTAAACATGGCCGATGAGCTGGTCAAGACGCAGGAAGCCTATGATAAGTCGGAGTATGAGCTTAAGGAATTGAAGAAAAAAATCCAGGAACTGCGGGAAGATGTATACCGGTACAAGCAGGAAAACGAGAAGCTGAAGGAAGTCCAGTCCCAGCTCCAGATAGAGCTGACCAGAAGGGAAACCGAGCTTAAGGAAGTCAGGAAGGCCCTGTCCAGCTTGACCGATAAGCCGTGAGATACTGAAGGAGGAGGAGGTATCAGATAATGTTCGACAAACCTGTTTCCTGGGGAGAGCTTATAACAATTGTTCTTTTCCTGCTGGGTGCCGCCCTTATTTTTTACTTGATACTGGCAGTCGCGAACCTGGTAAGGATCCTGAAAAATGTCAACCGGATTGTGGACCGCAATAAGGATAACATCAACCAGACGATAGAGAAGCTGCCCAAAATAGCCAGCAATGCCGAAAAGATAACCGAGTCCATCAAGAACAA
Organism: Clostridiaceae bacterium; assembly: GCA_012719645.1. Taxonomy (GTDB): domain Bacteria; phylum Bacillota; class Clostridia; order DSM-8532; family DSM-8532; genus Thermoclostridium_A. The sequence continues at coordinate 30,591 of JAAXZX010000105.1, read as the reverse complement.
CATGGAGGGTATCGATAAGGTCGTACAGGATGTGGGCAAAATATCCGCTTCGGTTAAAAAGGGCGTTGAGACGGTCCAGAAAGACATACTGTCAAAGGCAAAGGTTTTACTGGATATAGTTGCCGCAATAAAAGGTTTCTTTGAAAAGAAGAAAAAGTCATCAACCCCAAAGAAAAAGGGGACGACTGTCTACAAGTACAAATACAAAAAGGACCAGGAAAAACCCGAGGAAGTGGAGATACTGACCAACGAGGAAATAGATGAAGGACCCTATGAGGATTATATAGCGGAAGCGGACGACGGGGAAACCGAAGCGGATCCGGAGGAAAGCCCGGAAGAGAGTCCGGAGGATGCTTCTGAGGATTCGTCCGCAGCCAGCCTGGATGATTCATCAGATGTATCGGATTCAGCAGAATGAGAGGATGCCGGGGAACAGGAACGTGAAGAAGGATGAAATGGAGCTTCTCGCACCGGCTGGTAATTTCGAATGCCTGAAGGCCGCTGTCGCCAACGGGGCAGACGCCGTTTACCTGGGCGGTGAGCAGTTCAATGCCAGGGAAGGAGCGGACAATTTCACCAGGGACGCCCTGGAGGCCGCGTTGACATATGCCGGGGAGAGAGGCGTTAAAGTATATATCACATTGAATACTCTCACCAAGGACAGTGAGATGGATGAAGCCCTGCAGTTCGCGGGCTTTGTTTATGAGAAGGGCGCGGATGCCGTTATCGTGCAGGATATAGGGCTAGCCTCCCTCCTGCGCCGCAATTTCCCTGATATCAGTCTCCATGCCAGCACCCAGATGACCATAACCAATTCTTCGGGGATAAGGAAGTGCGAAGAGATGGGAATCAGCCGGGTGGTCCTGGCAAGAGAGCTGACGCTTGAGGAGATTGAAGTCTTGAGCAAATCCGGTAAAGCCGAACTGGAGGTCTTCGTCCACGGCGCCCTTTGCATATGCTATTCGGGCCAGTGCCTCATGAGCAGCTTTATAGGCGGAAGAAGCGGGAACAGGGGCAGATGCGCCCAGCCCTGCAGGCTTCCCTGGAGTATCCGGAGGAAGGACGGCACATGGTCCGAGGAATCATATCTTATAAGCCCGAAAGACCTGATGGGGCTTACCCTGCTTCCCGGGCTCAGGAATGCCGGCGTCTCATCTCTGAAGATAGAGGGGCGCATGAAGTCCCCCGAATATGTAGCCGTGGTGACGGGTATCTACAGGAAGTACCTGGACCGGCTCAAGGCGTATGGCGAAGAGGAATACCGCGTAGATGACGCTGATCTGGAAAAACTTTTGCAGATCTTCAACAGGGGCGGTTTCACAGCCGCATATCTTAAGGGCGCCAGGAACGACAGGTCGCTGGTTTACCCGGTGCATCCCAAGAACCGTGGGGTAAGGATCGGAACTGTTACGGACTCAAGGAAGGACTCCGTGCGCATCAGCCTGGAAAAATCCCTGGACATGGGTGATGGCATTGAGGTCTGGGATTTCAGGAAGGGCGTTCCCGATATCATAGTAAGTTCCATAGTGCTGGATGGCAAGCATGTGCGAAATGCGCCCGCGGGTTCCTCCCCATGGGTGGGGGACATGAAGGTGCAGGTTGAAAAGGGAAGCCAGGTATGGCGCACATATTCAAAACCCCTTATGCTTGAAGCAAGGGAGTCCTTTGAAAGGGGCGAAGCCCGAAGAGTTCCGCTGAAAGCATTCTTCCGCCTAAGGGAAGGCGAGCGTGCCTCCCTTGTGCTGGAAGACCCCGAGGGCCACCGGGTTGAGGTCTTTTCCGATATCCCCGCTGAAAAGGCAGAGAACAGGCCACTGGATGAAGAGAGGATAATCCGGCAGATTCGGAAAACCGGGGATACTCCCTATGAAGTGGTGCGGGTCCGGGCGGAAACCGACCAGGCCGGCACTCTGCCGGTGTCATCACTGAACGCCATGAGGCGTGAGGCCATTGAAAGGATTTCGGGGCTGAGGAGAAGTTCAAAAATCCGCCAAAGGATGAAACAGGAAGCATACCTGCCTTTATTGGCCCCGGACCGGAGGCTGCAGGAGGCCGGGCCGGCTCTGACTGCGTTTTTCCATACGAAACCGCAACTTCCCGGAGGTTATGAACTCCAGGTTTCCCGCATATACCTTCCGCTGATGGAAAGAAGCGAACTGGAATCGGTCAGGGAAGCCTATAAAGGCGAGATCTTTATATGGACTCCCAATATTGTCAGGGACCGGGAAATGGATGGATTGATCAACGCCCTTGACGGCCTAAAGGGGGTTATAGACGGGGTTAGCGCCGCAAATCCCGGCACCATGGGAATGCTGCAAAAATGCGGCGGTGACGTAAAGTTCCATGCCGATTACCAGATGAACCTGATAAACTCGTATTCTCTTGCCCTGGTGGAAGATTGGGGAGCGGCTTCGGCGTCGGTTTCCCCTGAGCTCAGGCTGGATGAGGCCGTAAGGCTTGTTTCCCGGGGCATGGCCCTGGAAGCGCAGGTTTACGGCAGGGTCCAGCTCATGACCCTTGAATACTGTCCCGCCAGCATCCTGGGACAATGCGGAATGAAGTGCGCTGAATGCGGTATGTCCAAAGGCCTTCTGCGGGACAGGAAAAACAAGGAGTTCCCGTATATAAGGGACTGCAGAGCGGGAAGGACCGGGATTTTCAGCCCCGAACCGGTTTTCATGGATCAGCCTGAAAAGCTTTTGGGTAGCAGTATCAGGTTGTACAGGCTGGCCTTTGCCGATGAGAACGTGGATGAAATCAAGGCTGTAACCGGGTGGTTCCATAAACGGCTCACGAACGCTTCCCCGGTATTAAGCAAAAGTGATCAGGATGTCCTGGACAGGCTGCTGGAAAAGGGCGCCAGCAGGGGACACTGGTTCAAAGGCGTATAAATACTGCATTTTGGAAAAAGAGCCTGTTGAGAGGTGATCTTATGAGTGAAATAGAGGTTTTTGTTGAAATAATCAGGGAAGGTGTTACTCTGCCCTCTTATGCCAATCCCTGGGACGCAGGCATGGACGTTTGCGCGGCCTGCGATACACTGATCCGGCCGGGAGAAACCGTGATCGTGCCCACGGGGCTTAAGCTGGCCATTCCCGAAGGTTACGAGATTCAGGTGAGACCCAGGAGCGGCATAAGCCTGAACACGCCGCTCAGACTTTCCAATTCTCCCGGAACCATAGATGCCGGGTACCGTGACGAGCTTGGCATCATTATGACCAATACCTCGGCCCCGAACCTGCCTGACGACGGCGAGCCCCTGCCGCTAAGCTCCAAGGGTAACCGCCAGGGAACATACCTCATTAAGAAGGGCGACAGGGTAGCGCAGCTGGTGCTTGCGGCAGTGCCGCGGATGAGGCTTCGCACGGTGGACTCGGTGAAGGAGATAGGCAGGGACCGCGGCGGCGGTTTCGGGTCCACCGGAGTAAAGTAAATGGCTGGCGCCATAGCATGCTGCAATGAATCAAATGGGAAAGGATGATTGAAATTGATCAGCAGGGAAAGGCTTACCGACAGTTTTCTGGAGATGGTGCGCATAGACAGCCTGAGCAGAAAGGAAAGGGACATGGCCGACCACCTTTTGAAAAAGCTCAGGAAGATGGGCTTTGAACCGTATGAGGATGATACTGGACCCAAAATAGGGGGCAATGCCGGGAATATCATATGCCATGTTCCGGGTATACCGGGAAAACCCGTTCTGCTGCTCATGGCGCATATGGACACGGTAGCTCCGGGCACAGGCAAAAAGCCCGTGGTTGACGGGGATGTCATAAGGTCCGACGGTACCACGGTGCTGGGCGGCGACGACGCTGCAGGGATCGCGGTTATCCTTGAAACCGTAAGCTCCCTCATGGAGGATGGAACACCCCATGGCGACCTGTACCTGGTATTCACCGTGGCCGAGGAGGGAGGGCTGTTCGGGGCAAGGAACCTGGACATAAGCAGGATACCTGCTGATTTTGCCTTCATCATGGACGATGAAGGGCCCATAGCCACGGCTGCCGTCAAAGCCCCGTTCTACAACCGGTTCAAGGTTACCTTCAGGGGACGGGCAGCCCATGCCGGGCTTGAGCCTGAAAAGGGACTGAATGCCATCATGCTTGCCTCAAAGGCGCTTGCTGACCTTCCCCATGCGGGACGCATCGACGCGGAAAGCACTTCCAATATAGGCATCATCAGCGGGGGCACGGCCCGCAATATTGTGAGCGAAACCTGCACCGTCGAGGGAGAGGTGCGCTCCATATATGAAGACCGCCTTGAGCGGTATACAAAGGAGATCCTGGACCACATCAGAAATGTGACTGAAGAGTTGGGAGGACAGGTTGAGACAGAGGTTGAACGCATGTACCCCGGATACAGCATGGATGAGTCAAGCCCAATCATATGCCTGCTTAAGGAAGCGGCAGATAAGGCTGGCCTTCCGCTTAACCTTCACGCTACCGGGGGCGGCAGCGATACCAATGTTATAAACGGTTACGGGATACCTGCGGTGGACGTCAGCGTAGGCATGGACAGGGTCCACAGTACCGCGGAAAGGATCAGGATTTCCGACATGGAAAAGGCCTGCCGTTTTCTTGAGGCTATCATAACTACTGCCCTGACATATAGTCGGTGATTATCTTCTGGATATTTGCATCCTTGATGTTGATGGAGATCTGGATACGCCTGTTTTTGCTCTTGGCGGCTTCGTCCTCGCCCAGGGCCACAGGTCTGAACTCGGAGAAGCCCGATGCCTGGAAATAAGCTCCGTAAGCGGTTTCCAGCACCGGGTTGCTTTTCATCATGGAAACTATGACGGCTATGGCGCGCTGGCAGGACAGGTTGTAGTTGTAGTCGAAGGTATCGTCCGAATCGGCATATCCCGATACGATGATGGAGTCGATATTCTTCCTGGTCTCTGGGTCGCTGAGTATCCTTTCGAAGGCCAGCGCGAACTTCTCCAGGAGCTTATGGCCGCTGGGGGATATCCGGCTGCTTCCCTTGTCGAAAAGCAGGCTGCTGTTGATGACGAGGTTGGCGTTATCGTCGATAGCCACAAGGGGCTCTCCTCCGTTAGAGAGGACGGACCCCAGTTCCTTTTCTATGGAATCCTTCACCTGGCCCAGGATGCTCAGGCGAAGGACCGAGATCTCCTGGAGCCTTGACCTGACCTCTGCCAGTTCCTGCTCTTTCTGCAAAAGGGCAGCCCTGTCCTGCTCCAATTGGCCCATGAGGCTTTCTATCTCGGCTTCCCTTTCGCTGAGGGCGCTTTCCAGGTTCTCAAGCTGCCCCATCTTGATGTCCAGTTCCTGGCTTACCGATTCAAGGCTGCTGTTCAGGGCTTCAAGCTGCCGCTGCTTGCCTGCCAGGGCCTGGTCAGCCTTAAGGAGCCTGGCATCCCATACGCTGGCATTTACTATCTGGCGTATGACCATTATTATAATGAAGAAAAACAGGACGAACACCAGGGAGGACATGACATCGGTAAAGGAAGGCCAGAAGGATTCCTCCTCGGTTTCCCGCCTTAATCCTGACAGTTTCATGAATTCACCTGCTTTCTGTCGACGCTGGCCACGGCAGCCTCATGGTAATTCAACAGCTTGTCCGGTATCTCATGGACGGTTTTAAGGAAGATCTCCCGATCCTTGCGGGAATCATCCAGGCTGAGCCTGAGCTGGGAGATGACCGAGGCCATGTTTTCCAGCCTCTGGCTGCCGGCCTGTATCTCCGCTGAGACAGCCTCCAGCGTCCCCGCGCATTTGCCGATCCTTACGCCGTTTTCAAAAAGCGTTTCGGATGTCCTGTCCAGGGAACTGCATAGAAATCCGGCGCTCGCCTGTATCCTGTCGATATTGGCGGAGAGGTCCTCGTTGAAGTTCTTAACGCCCCTGAGACTGTCCGAGAAATCGGACACCACCTTCTCGAAGATGCGGATGGCTTCGGTCATGGCCTGTGTTGTCTTACGGGCCTGTTCCTCATCCTTTTTTCCTTTATGACGCAGCTCTTCCATGGCCTCAGAGGCCACCCTGACATCCAGGTATTCTTCCAGTTGGGTGACCAGCATGTCTTTCGCACCCGCGGCGCTGAACAGGGAGGATATAATCATGAAAAGGATGGAAAAACCCGTCCCGAATAGGCTTGTCACAAAGGCAACAGCCATACCCTGGAAGGACGATACCAGGAGCGCCAGTATATCTGCGCCGGTTTCTCGCATCAGCGTGTCGGCGCTGGTGCTGGACATGATATCGCCCATATTCCCTACCGCATAAGTCAGCCCGATGAAGGTTCCGAACAGGCCGGTGGTGATGAGGAGCGAGTTGGTCTTTTTAAGGAGCCTCTCAGCAAGTATGCAGGGTTTCATGAATATCTCCATGCCTGCCTGGATGACCGAGAGGGTGTTGATGCCGGAGAGGCCGCTCCCGGCCGCCTCCCGGTATTCTTCATCAATCCATCTGAGCATGCCGGAGGAGAAGTTTTTCAATTCTCCGGCGCAGTAACCGGCCAACTCTTCGGAAAGGCTGATATACCTTCTCCTGACCAGTATGTTGGCATAGGACGCGCCGATAAAGATAACCATGATCAGCAGGGTTATGAAGGTGCCCACACCGCCCAGTTGGCTGTATAAGCCTATAAGACCATCCAGCAAAGTTATCACATCCCCCGTGGCATGTCCCAGGTCCGGGCATGCGGCAATTATGCCAGTTGTTTAATGTATATGGACTTGCCCTGTTTTTAGAACATAAGATTATCGGGCAGCGGGGGAGGCCACAGGCCGGACCCGGTACATTGATACAGCCATGACAGGCGTTTTGCGGCAATAAAAAGGACGGCCGGCTGCAAAAGCCGGTCCGTCTTTATTGAATCCTTCAGTGATACAGGTTATTCGTCTTGCCGTTACCGGAAAATATCCGGCTCAGTAGGTAATTCCCTGGGCCAGCATTGCCCTGGCTACCTTCATGAAACCGGCGATGTTGGCTCCCATAACCAGGTTGTCGGGATGCCCGAATTCCCTTGCGGTCTCGCTCGCGTTCCTGTAAATGTTCTGCATGATCTTCTTCAGCCTGGCGTCAACTTCTTCAAAGCTCCAGGACAGCCTCATGCTGTTCTGGGACATTTCAAGGCCGGAGGTGGCCACACCGCCCGCATTGGCAGCCTTGGCAGGAGCAAAGATGACCTTGTTCTCCAGGAAGACTTCTACGGCTTCGGGGGTTGAAGGCATATTGGCGCCCTCGCCAACAGCGAAGCACCCGTTCTTCACCAGGGTCTCCGCATCCTTCTGGTCCAGCTCGTTCTGCGTCGCGCAGGGCAGAGCGATGTCGCACGGTATATTCCATATGCTCTTGAAGTCCTCGGAAAACTCGGCGTCCGGATGGTACCTGGTATATTCACGGATCCTGCCCCTGTCAACTTCCTTTATCTTCTTTACGATATCAAGGTCAATGCCGTTCCTGTCATATATGTATCCGTTGGAATCGCTGAGCGCGACCACCTTGCCGCCCAGCTGCGCGGCTTTCTCGGCTGCATATATGGCAACATTGCCCGACCCGGAAATAACGACAGTGGAACCTTCAAAGGATTTACCCTTTGCATTCATGGCCTCTTCCATAAAGTAGCACAGGCCGTACCCGGTGGCTTCGGTGCGGACCAGGCTTCCGCCGTAATCGAGGCCCTTGCCCGTCAGAACACCGGTAAAATCGTTGCGGATCTTCCTGTACATGCCGAACATGTAGCCTATCTCACGGGCTCCCACGCCAATGTCGCCGGCAGGTACGTCGGTGTCGGGGCCGATATGGCGCGCCAGTTCAAACATAAAGCTCTGGCAGAAGCGCATGACCTCCCCGTCGGACTTGCCCTTGGGATCAAAATCGGAGCCGCCCTTTCCGCCGCCCATGGGAAGGGTGGTAAGGGCGTTCTTGAATATCTGCTCAAAACCGAGGAACTTGATTATTCCCAGGTTAACCGAAGGGTGGAAACGAAGCCCGCCCTTGTAAGGCCCTATGGCGCTGTTAAACTGGACGCGGAACCCGCGGTTGACCTGGACCCTGCCGCTGTCGTCAACCCAGGGGACCCTGAATATAATCTGGCGTTCCGGCTCAACAATCCTGTCAAATATACCGGCCTTGCCGAACTCAGGATACCTTTCGGCAACCGGCTCAAGGGATTCGAGAACCTCTTTCACCGCCTGGTGGAATTCCTTTTCGCCCGGATTACGGTTTACCACAGTTTCATAAACCCTGCTCAGCTGTTTCATGTCTTATCCCCCAATTCATGGCGTAAAATGAATGTATGCATAATACAACTTGCACATCGTGTTTTTCATAAATATTGGATGTCATTTCCAGCTTAAAACCCGTAACGCCGATACTTCCAATATTTCTCTAAAATGATGCATACAGTAAATTGTAAATTAACAATTTTTTTCATGAAACAATTATAACAGGGTATCCCTTGTTATGCAAGAACAAATTTTGCAAATTGCAAAATATTTATATGTTGAAACTGTGCGGTATGCCATACCGGAGGACCGCAACAGTTCTGCACGGCAAAAAAAAGAGATGCCTCCCGGCATCTCCGCTTGTTAAGTTCAAATTTATCCCTTTGACCTTATGTATTCGTCCATGGCCTTTGCTGCCTTTTTCCCGGCGCCCATTGCCAGGATGACGGTAGCCGCGCCTGTCACGGCGTCTCCTCCTGCGAATACACCCTCCCTGGAGGTTTTGCCGGTATCCTCATCGGCTACGATGCACCCCCATTTGTTGGTCTCAAGGCCCGGGGTAGTGCTCCTGATAAGAGGGTTGGGTGATGTTCCGATGGCTATTATGACCGTATCCACGTCAATGACATGCTCGGATCCCTGGACGGTAACCGGGCGTCTTCTTCCCGAGGCATCCGGTTCGCCCAGTTCCATATTCACGCATTCCATGCCGCTGACCCAGCCGTTGTCATCGCCAAGAATCCGGGTAGGGTTGGTGAGGAGTTTGAATATAATTCCCTCTTCCTTGGCGTGATGGACCTCCTCAATCCTTGCCGGCATCTCGGCCTCGGAACGCCTGTAAACGATATATACGTTCTCGGCTCCAAGGCGCTTGGCGCTTCTGGCGGCGTCCATGGCAACATTTCCGCCGCCCACCACCGCCACATTCCTGCCGCATTTAACGGGCGTGGCGGCCTGGGGGAACATATATGCCTTCATCAGGTTTATCCTGGTAAGGAACTCATTGGCCGAGTATACACCGTTCAGGTTTTCTCCGGGTATCCCCATGAACGAGGGAAGTCCGGCGCCTGATCCGATGAATATTGCCTCGTATCCTTCGTTGAAGATATCATCAATGGTCAGCGTTTTCCCGATGACCATATTTGTGCGTATTTCCACGCCAAGGGCCTTCAGGGCTTCGATCTCCTTTTCTACCAGGTCCTTGGGGAGCCTGAACTCGGGTATGCCATATACCAGTACGCCCCCGGCTTTATGGAAAGCCTCAATAATGGTAACGTCATAGCCCATCTTGGCCAGATCGCCGGCGCAGGTAAGTCCGGCAGGTCCTGAGCCTATCACAGCCGCCTTCTTGCCGTTTCTCGGCGTTTTAGCGGCCTGCTTTTTTATATTCTTCATGTACCAGTCGGCGGCAAAGCGTTCCAGCCTTCCGATGGCTACCGGTTCGCCCTTGATTCCGCGTACGCATTTCTGCTCGCACTGGGTTTCCTGGGGGCAGACCCTTCCGCAGATGGCAGGAAGGCTGTTGGTTTCATATATGGTCTCATAAGCCTTCTCGAATTCTCCGGCTGCGATATGCATAATAAACTCGGGTATCCTGACATTGACAGGACAGCCGGACATGCAGGGCCTGTGCTTGCAGTTGAGGCATCTTCCGGCTTCTTCGACTGCCATTTCCCCGGTATAGCCCAGGGCAACCTCGGAAAAATTCCGGTTTCTTACCTGGGGATCCTGTTCCGGCATGGGAACCTTCTTAAGGGACATATTAGCCATTGAGCACACCTCCCAGCCGGCATTCATGGCGATCAAGGGATTCCCTTTCTTCGTCCCTGTACATGGAAAGCCGCCTTATCAGTTGCGTGAAATCGACCTCGTGCCCGTCAAAGTCAGGTCCGTCCACACAGGCGAATTTTGTTTCGCCGCCTACCGTGACCCGGCATCCGCCGCACATGCCTGTGCCGTCAATCATGATGGGGTTGAGGCTGACGATGGTTTTTATGCCATAAGGCCTTGTGACGTCGCAAACCACCTTCATCATGATGGGAGGACCGATGGCTATGACCACGTCATACCGCTCGCCATCTTCAAGGAGTTTCTTCAGGATGTCTGAAACGAAACCGCGGGTTCCGTTGGAACCGTCGTCAGTGGTGACGAACATGCGGCTGGAAACCTTGGCCATCTCATCCTCAAGGATAATGAGGTCCTTGCTTCTGAAACCCATGATAACATCGGTGTCAACACCCATTGAAAAAAGTTTCTTTGCCTGGGGATAGGCTATTGCGGTGCCCAGGCCGCCGCCTATCACGGCTGCTTTCCTGACGCCTTCAAAATGGGATGGATTGCCCAAAGGGCCGCAGAAATCAGCAATACTGCCCCCCGCCTCAAGGCTTCCCAGGAGTTTTGTGGTGGCGCCCACTTCCTGGAAGATGATGGTCACCGAGCCCTTATCCCTGTCATAATCGGCAATCGTCAGGGGAATTCTCTCTCCGTCCTCTTGAACCCTCAGTATGACAAACTGGCCGGGTTCTGCCTTGCGCGCCACATATGGCGCATCTATCTCAAGCAGTGTAACCTGGGGGTTAAGTGTCTCCTTTCGCAGAATTCTGTACATCTTTATATCTCCTTTGTTATAAGCTTTAGGTTTAATTATACACGTAGATCTCTTGTTAGTGAAGGCGTTGATTATCAATTTAACATTATAATGGTAAGAGCTGGCTGAAGAAAACAAAAAGGCTGCTTCACGCTGAAGCAGCCCCTTTATTCAGTCAGATGGGTTTTCCCGGGCAGTCCGTCAAAATTCATTGTATAACTGAAGATTAAGTGTATAATAAACCAGTTCAGCGCCGTTTTTAACTTCCTTATTGGCCCTGATCACGAAATCATAACCACATGCGTGTCCGCTAAAATCGAACGAATCATCGTCGGTCATTAAGCTCTCGTTCTCGATTCCTCCAAGAACTTCCTGGTAGAATGCCAGCACCTCATCAAGAGTGTGAGATGTGTATATCTCGAGGGACATCCCCCCGTGTTTCTTTTCTGGCCTAAGGTACCCCATTCACCAGTCCGGATAAAGAAGAAGTTTGTAATATGAAAGTTCAACATCCATGACAGTCTCAGTCCAGCCGACGATATAGTAGGAATAATCCTTTATATAGCCTCCCAGTTCAAATCCGTTTTGGTATGCGGTATCTGCGCTCCAGCTTCTTATTTCTCCAATGTTTTCGGGGTTGGTATAAAAATCAATGATTTCTTTCAGGCTGTGAGTTGTATAAACATTGACTCTGTAATACTCGATCAGAACTTCATCATGCATGAGTATGCCGGAGTCGTATATGGCTGAATTGTCCATAATGGGGAATACGTCCAGGGAATAGCCTTCGGGCAGCGAAGCCTGTTGCTTTGAGGCCAGGGCTGCTTCGACTTCAGGTGACAGTCCGCGTGCTTTTTGGTCATCATCGCTTTTGTTCATATCCTTACCGGCGCTGCTGTCTTTGCTGCTGTTGCCTGCATCCGCTTTGCCGCGTTGTATTTGCCTGCCGTGGTTTTCCACATATAACCACCGATAAGGTCATAAGATTAGAGGGACGGATGATCGCCGAAGGAGTCTGTTCATGGCCCGTAGCTCACTGAAATACAATGCGGCTGTACTGTCTGTGACAGGTTTCCTGGTCAAGGTCATAGGCTTCTTTTACCGCGTCTTCATCGCCAACCTGATTGGCACTGAAGGCCTTGGCCTGTACCAGCTCATCGTCCCCATATATTCGCTTTTGGTCCTGGTCCTGTCAGCGGGAATCTCTGTGGCCGTATCCAGGTTTGTGGCTGAGGAAACATCCTCCGGCAGGACACGTTCAGGCATGAAGATAGCGTCGCTGGCAGCAGGGATTGTGCTGCTTTCAGGGATCGTGGTTTCGCTGATACTGATACTGAATGTGGATGTTATGCTCCTGGCATTTGCAAAAGACCTCAGGGCCCGTAAATCCCTGCTTTGGATGCTGTGCCTGGTCCCGCCGATTGCTGCCGCGTCGGCCTATAAAGGATATTTTTACGGGAAGGAGCGGGTTATCCCCAACGCCGTCGGCCAGGTAGCGGAGCAACTGTCAAAGCTCGCTTTTGTCATGGTCATGTACCCGCATTTTGTCAACAAGGGTATTGAAAGCATGTGCCTGCTTGCTACCCTTGGACTCATGGTGGGTGAAACGGTCAATGTCCTCACCGTGTTTTGCGCCTTTCAGCTTGACAGGCTGAAGAACCGCGTCAACCGGGAACCTGAACCAGGCGCCCGCAGCCTTGCTCTTAAGCTTGTCAGGACCGCTGCACCCATATCAGCCAACAGGCTGGTGCTTTCCGTACTGGGTACCGCTGAAAGCCTGATCATTCCCCAAAGGCTGGTCCTGTTCGGGCTGACTTTCCAGGAGAGCCTGAAGGTCTTGGGGCGACTCAACGGGATGGCAGCTCCCCTTGTGTTCTTCCCGTCCATGCTGCCCATGGCGCTGGCCACAGCACTGGTTCCCGCCATTGCCGGAGCCGTATCCTCAGGAAGGTACATGGCAGCCAACAGGCAGATCTCACAGTCCATCCGCCTTACCCTGACCATGGGACTGTTGTTCACATCATTTTTCGCCGTGTGCAGCCATGAGATAGCCGAGTTCATTTTCCCGGGAAAGGATGTGGGCGGAATTCTGCATCTGCTCTCATATACAGGAGTTTTCCTTTACCTTCAGCAGACCATGCTGGGAATACTCAACGGATTGGCCCGGGAGTCCGCCATCCTTATAAACACCCTGGCCGGAAGCATCATCCGGATAGCCCTGGTCTGGTTCTGCCTTCCCGTTTGGGGGGTTGATGCATACATTGCAGGGGTGATTGCCGGAAGCCTTGTCACCATCGTGTTGAATTTCCTTGACATATCAAGGATTACCGGCATGTCGGTGGATATAGGGGAGTGGGTTGTCAAGCCGCTTGCGGCCGCTCTGACAGGCACGCTTCTTTCCCTGCTTTTCAAGCGGGCTCCCGGATTGTGGACCATGGAGGGAAGGTTCCAGCTGCTCCTATCCGCTGCAATCTCCTTTGCCATTATCGGAGCCGCGTTTTTGCTGACCGGGGTTATCAAGGTCGAGGATATCAGGCGCTGGACCCGTGGAAATCATCTGAACGTCCTCTGAATCTATAAGGGGGAGAAAAATAAAGAAAACAAGAGAAAAAAGGAGTCCGCGGCATGTAATACATGATTTAAGGTCAAAGAAAGTCAAAATCAGACTTGCTAATCAGAGGAAATAGAAGGTAGAATATGCTTGAAGGTCAAAGAAAGTCAAAATCAAAAACCGGGATAAAAGGGTTAACGGCAAAACAGACTAAGAACAAAAAACGGAGGTGTTATTATGTTCAGCTTAATTCCTTTTTCCAGGAGAAACAGCGATGTTTCCAGGAGAGACGACTTCTTCGGGATTGATCGGTTCTTTAACGATTTCTTCAGGGATCCGTTCTTTTCAAGGTTTTCACCTTTTGCATCACCTATCCGTGCCGACGTGAAGGAAAACGACCGTGAGTACATTGTGGAAGCTGAAATGCCGGGCGTTCGCAAGGAAGATATAAGTATCGAGATATCCGACGATGTTCTGACGCTTGGTGTGGATACCAAAAAGGAAGTAAACGAGGAATCCGAGGGGTATATTTACAGGGAACGTTCCACCGGTTCCTTCAAGCGCAGCTTCCATATCCAGAACATTAAGCATGACGAAATAAAGGCTTCATACAAGGATGGCATCCTGACCATTGAACTTCCCAAGGATGATAAGGCAAAGGGATCAAAAAAGATTTCGATTGATTAAGCACCAACCTTTCTTTTCCGGGACAGCATCCGGCAGACTTGTCTGCCGGATGCTGCATAAAGCGAAAGACCGACCCTCCGGTCTTTTTTATATCTGGAAGTAAGATGTTGGAAGTTGGAGGTTAGAGTATAAGAATGGCTGCGGAGCCAGGCAGAAGGCTCACACATACCATATCCCACTTCTCACATCCCGTCTCCCGCATCCCACTTCTAATTTGCATGGGTCTGGGGAGTTATGTATAATTGATAGGGTAAATGACGAGGCTATGGGACGAAAAGGAACGGGCCGACGGGAGGTATGATGATGAAACTCGTCGCAGATTGCCATTTTCACACGATTTCAAGCGGACACGCGTACAGCACCCTGGATGAATATGCAAGGGAAGCTTCCATGAAAGGTCTGGAGCTTATCGCCATGACCGATCATGGACCTGCCATGCCCGGCGGCGCTCATGTTTACCACTTTCAGAACCTGAAAGTCATACCCGATTACCTCTATGAAGTTGAGATACTGAAGGGTATGGAAGCCAACATAATCGATGCCGACGGGTCGCTGGATATCGCCAAGCTGAACCCTGCCGAACTGGATGTCCTGATAGCCAGCTTTCATCTGCCATGCCTGAAGCCAGGAACAGTCGAGGAGAATACAAGGACTTTTATCCATGTAATGGAATTCAAATACGTCAATATCATAGGACATCCCGACGACAGCAGGGTACCGCTTGATTACGACGAACTTGCCAGGGCTGCTGCCGAGAACGATGTCCTGCTTGAAGTAAACAACTCCTCCCTGAAACCCTGTTCCTTCAGGACTGGTTCCGAGGAAAACTACGTCCGTCTCCTGGAGAGTTGCGTGAAGCACAATGCCTCTGTAATCGTTAACTCCGATTCACATATACACACCGATATAGGCGAGTTCGGCGATGCTCTTCAATTGCTTCGCAGGGTCGGTTTTCCGAAGGATCTGATAGCCAATACCAGTGTTGAACGCCTGAAAAAGAAGCTTGTATCAAGGAGAGGCTGACCATTATAATACTGGATGCGGGCATTCCCTGATCACCTTAATGAACGCGGGCACATGGGGTGAAAATGATGTTTGAAAAGCTAGAAGCCATAGAAAGCCGTTTTGAAGAACTTAATATGCGGTTGGCCGAACCCGATGTCGTCAACGACCAGAACCTTTATATGAAGCTGATGAAGGAACACTCCGAACTTTCCGGGATCGTTGAGAAGTTCAGGGAATGGAAAGGCTTCAAAAAAGCCCTGGAGGATGCCAGGTCCATGCTGGATGAAAAACCTGACCCTGAACTTGAGGAGATGATCCGGCAGGAGATGGATGAGGCCGAATCCGGCATGGAAAGGACCGAAAGGGAGCTGAAGATCCTGCTCATGCCGAAGGACCCCAATGATGAAAAGGATGTAATCATGGAGATCAGGGCAGGCGCGGGCGGAGAGGAAGCGGCGCTTTTTGCTGCCGAACTCATGAGGATGTATACCCATTACGCCGAGAGCAAGGGCTGGGAGGTCAACATGATAGATTCCCATCCCACCGAGATCGGCGGTTTCAAGGAAGTGGTATTCGAGGTGGAGGGCAGGGGAGCCTACAGCCGACTGAAGTTTGAAAGCGGGGTCCACAGGGTCCAGAGGGTGCCTGACACTGAATCCAGCGGCAGGATACATACCTCCACGGTAACCGTCGCTGTGCTCCCTGAAGCAGACGAACTGGATGATATTGAAATAAACCCCAATGATATCGAAGTGGATACCTACAGGGCATCAGGAGCAGGCGGACAGCATGTCAACAAGACATCCTCGGCCATAAGGATCACCCATATCCCGACAGGAATCGTTGTAACCTGCCAGGATCAGCGTTCCCAGCACAAGAACCGGGAGAAGGCCATGAGGGTGCTAAAAACGAAACTCAACGAAATAGAAAGGCAGAAGCGGGACAGCGAGGTTGCAGAAAACAGAAAGGCGCAGGTGGGAACAGGGGACAGGAGCGAGCGGATCAGGACCTATAACTTTCCGCAGAGGCGCGTCACGGACCACCGTATCGGCTACACGCTGTACAGGATTGAAGAATTCCTGAACGGAGACATGGACGAGATCCTGGATGCGCTTATCACGTCCGATCAGGCTGAAAAACTCAGCGCGAGCGAGGAGGAATAAGAGAAGGGGGATACCCCCCTTATTTGATTTACGGCTTTATTGCCAGGTTATCACCGAACAGGACCCATGGTATCGTAAAGGTCTGGATTCCAGCCGCGTACGGAGCTATGGTGTACAGCGGGTAAAAGATTACAATCCCGGCATCGGAGAGATAGTAATTGCCATCATCGTAGTTTTTGGCGATGTTTTCGTTGAGATTGTCAAGATACTTCACCTGGCCTGTCTCCTGCCGGCGCCTGGTTTCCCTTTCAATGGTTCTTATGATTATTCTCCTGTAGTCGTAGCCCGGTTTGAACAGGTCCTCGAGCCTGAGAAGAACACCGCGATCCATATCCCAGGTGTTCCCCGTCCTTGTGGTGACGCCGTGGGCGCCTCCCGTAAACTCGTAACGGTCATAGTAAAGGCTTATGAGTGGCTTCCTGCAATAAGTCGGCTCAAAGGTCTGGACCAGTTCAAATCCATGGAAGGGAAAGTTCTGCGATGAAGCGTAATGATACTGCCTTACCGCCTGGGGATAGAGCCGGGCTCTCGCATAATTATAACTGGTTCTTGCCTGATGTCTGTAGTACATATTGAACCGGGATGCCGCATGATCATGCCCGGCCAAAACGGGAATTGTCAGATCGATGTTGATCATCGGGATACTTCTGTAGCGGAGGGTGTCCTTAAACACCTGTGACTTGATAAAATCGCAGTTCATCCCATACCACCTCAACAGTATTCTATTGAGGCGGCTTTGTTTAGGTGCCTGTTCGTACCGAAAAATCAGGAAATCCGGACTGGATTATTTATCCCCGTTGCTTCCAGCTTTTGTATGGGGACTTTACAAGGTTTGCATTATAGTACCTGGGATCGCCCGTTACCTCCGGACCAATCCAGGGAGGGAGGCTGAAGCTCTGGCCTTCCTGCTCAAGCTCTATCTCCGCGATACAGAGTCCCTGGTTTTCGCCTTCGAATTCGTCCACTTCCCATTCCACGCCTTCATGGAAAACAATATAGCGGCGTTTTTCAATTATGGGTTTGTCACACATTAGCGACAGCATTTCTTCAGCGTCCGGCAAGGGAATCTCATACTCGTATTCCAGCCTTGCAACACCGGAAGAAGGCCCTTTAAGGGTCAGATAACCTCTTTCGCCATCGGTTCTGACCCGGATAACCCTGTCGGGTTGGACGGAGATATACCCCTGGCGGTAAACCTTGCAGGAAGAAGCTTTGTCTTTGTAGGAACAGTCCTTCACCAGAAATTTTCTTTCTATCTCTTTTCCCATATTCCGTCTCCCAATATCGCCCCCGGAAAAGGGCTGCAGATTGGGCGCGCCCCTCCGATACGGGATGGATATGTTTACAATATACAGGTTCCAGGAGGTTATTTCAACCGTTGAGAATCAATAAACCTTTTTTTCAGGGTATATCCGATACCGATAAGGGCCAGGAAAGACAGCATCACAACAATCAGCCAGGCGTAATCCCGCTGGCTGAACGCCGCTCCTCCGCCGGACTTTACAAGTATGTCCGGGATCCTGCAAAGAAGAAATACGGTAAGAAACCTGAAAGGTTTTATGGGGGTGATGCCTGCCGCATATACAAGAATGTCCTTGGGGACGGCAGGAATCAGGCACAGAACCAGTGTTCCCGCGATCCCTCCGGCAGAGTTGAGCAGGCTGCACAGCCTGTCCAGTTGTTCCTTCGGAACAAACCGGGACACAAGTTTTTCCCCTAAAAATCTTGCCAGCATAAAGGCAAGGATAGCCCCGGCGGTTTCACCGGCATAGGCCAGCAGGAATCCGAGGGGCATTTTAAATATGTAACCGGCTGCTATATGGAAAAGGTCCCCCGGGATAACGGCTATCACAACCTGGATGATCTCCAGCAGTACAAAGACCAGGTATCCGGCATAACCGAACGAGGCGATATAATCCGCGAAGTCGTCAGGGTTTTTTGCGAGCCGCATTATACCCGGCAGATACCTTGCCAGCAGCGCAATGACCGCCAACAGCGCCCCAATGAAGAGGATGAATCTGATGAGATAATGCATTTGCCGGTTATTCATATGCGCCTGCCTGCTAAGGCTGCCAATACATTCTATGGCGAAAGTCCCTTATTATTCGGAAGGTTCGGGTAAATACAGGTCTTATCAGGCGGCTGTGCACGTAAGAGGAAGGCGGGTTTTCGCAGGCTTGCCCGCGGCTTGCGTACCATGGCATGGATTATATTGGTTAACTGGTATATAATAAGTATAACCGGGCGAAAACTGCCGATATTTGATGGAGTTTGAAATATGGGATTTCTCATCCATAATCAAAGGCTAATACTCAGCATAATCATAACTGCCAGCATAGCCCTTTCAGGCTGTGCCTGCTCCCTTGTGCTGGCCTGCAATTCATCGGCGGAAGCCAAGAGGTCCTTCCTTTACCTGGCGCTCCTTGTATTTGTCCATGAATGCAGTTCGCTGCTTGCATTCTATGCTTCATCACCCGGGATGTTCAGGCGCTTTTTCCTTGTGAAGGCGGCCTCCGCTTATCTTCTGAAATCTGCAATGCTTCTTTTTACCGGTTTTTATACCGAAAGGCGGTGGTTGAAAGCATTGTCCCTGGGCATCCACCTGCTATCCATCGGACAGGTGCTGTTTCTTTTCCTCAACAGCGGATGGGCAGACGCCGTCATATCCTTTGAGGTGCCCTTTGAGGCCAGGTACCAGGACCATGCCTACTGGTATATGGTTGTGCCCGGCATGCTTTATCTTGTGATGTCGGTAGTATTCATGCTCTGTTACAAACCCCTCAGCCGAAAATCCATCGCTGATTCTGTCTATGTCATATTGCTGCTGACGGGCATTGCGGCGCTGCTGGTATTTTACCTTTCAGCTTACGATACTTTCTATGACGGCATGCACCTTTTTATCCTCATTGGCAGCGTGGCAGCGAATATGAAAGCTATGCCCCTGACCGGCTGGGATAGTAAATACCTGTCCCGCCTGAATATTCTTGAAGGGTTTTCCGAGGCTATAATCTTCTATGACAGGAAAGGCCGTATCATATATACCCATGACGGACTTGAGGCTATAAGGCTTTCTGACAGGCTTGATGATATCCATGCCAGGATTATGGAAACAGGGGCGCTGAACGGCTCCGATTCCCTTTCAGAAGGCCGGATCACCATGGAGAATGAAAGTCCTGTGCATCTTCAGTACAAGGTCTCAACCCTTCAGACAGGGGGCAGGGTGTTCGGCCGGATAGTCACCCTCCGTGATGTGTCAAGGATGGTTGAACTGCAAATGGAGCTGTCCGGAAAGAACAGGCAGCTGGAGCTGGCCTTTGCCCGGAAGAAGCGTGTAACAAAGGCCATAAGGCATCTGGCAATGGAAAAGGAACGGGCCAGGATACTTGACAAGGTTAACTCTACTGCCAATTCGTATATCACCAGGGTCCGCCTGGATGTTGCCCGGCTCGAATCAGAGATGTCTTCCGGACCAGATTATCATCATAAGGTCAGGATGATGAACGACCAACTCCTGGAATACACCCGGAGCGTTATTGAGAAAATGCGCGCCACTGTGAAAAAGCTGAATCTGCAGCCCGTGACAGGCGAAAGCTCCGGGGATACGGAATAGGGAGCGAAAGAAAGGAGGTTTGAGCCATGATACGCGTATTGATTGCGGATGACCATGCCCTTCTGACTGACAGCCTGAAAATTGTCCTGGAAAGCTTCAGCGGTTTTGAGGTTGCTGGGGTAGCCCATGATGGTCTGAAGGCCTGCGAAATGTGCGAGGAAATAAGACCTGATGTAATTCTGATGGATATAAAAATGCCAGTGTTGGACGGGATTGATGCCATTGCCAGGATAAAGGCCTTTGACCCCAATATCAAGGTTATTATCCTGACGTCCCTGGAGGAAAATGACCATATATTCAAGGCCTTTATGAACGGTGCGGACGCATATCTGATGAAGGATACGCCCTCGGATCGCCTGAAAGTCCTGATCCAGTGCGTCCATTGGGGATACAGCATCATAAACGGCGGTGAAATAAAAGGCATCCTGGAAGCCGCCGGCAGAAGAAAGGCCGCCGAAAGGAAGTGCAATCAGGTACTGGATGCTCTCAAGGAAGAAGATATCGAGATCATAAAATGCATAAGCGAAGGAAGGAACAATAACGAAATTGCTGAAATCTTCGGGTACGCCAACGGGACTGTAAAAAACAAGATCACGCGGCTCCTGGAGATCACGGGAACGGGAAACCGGGCTCAACTGGTAATGTTTGCCCTGAAGCACAACTTAATATGAGCCCGGTATATTGCCCTGCCGTATCAGAATCATGAGGGAGGGTGGTATTACGACCTTAAGCATTATGGCATACACCGTCAGCATAGCGGCTTTATCTGCCTACGTGGCGTATATATACCATTCTTCCATTAAGACCGAACTTGTGGGCAGCTTTATAAACGTCCATATTTTTGCGGTTATCTCGCTTGCGCTGGATTTTATTGCCATACTCGCCCGGGAAACAGAACTCCGCCGTTTTCTTGCTAACATATCGTCAGTGGGGGGCGTTTTGTGTTCGGTTTCCCTGCTGCACTTCAGCCTGATCCTTTTAAGCAAAAAGAGCCCTGACAGGATAATCACGGTGCTGCTGTACTCACTTCCGGCCATTTGCCTGGCAGTATTTTTCCTTTGGAATAAACCCATTATCGTTGATCCGTCAGCAGCCCCGGAGGCCTGCTTTCCGTACAGGTTCAGCTCCGCGCTGGAGTACATGCTGAGGGTTGCAGGCTGTGTATTGCTTGCGGTGACTATGGCACAGAGGATAGGGATATATCCATTTGAAGTATTCCTGTTTGTGTTTGCGCTGGCATCCTTCACGCTGAAGATCCTGGTTACGTTTTTTAATCCTGTATGCCCGCCCGTGTTCGGACCCATAACGGCGTTGACCATATTCGGCATGTTGTTTTTTGGATCAGCCCGTCTCGGCATGCTCATCACCCTTTCCCTGGGAATAAGGAGAAGCCTGGAGCTATACAGTGAGCCTGCCTTTATTTTGGACGGCAAGGGTAACAGAGTATATATGAATCCGGCATGTGCCAGGCTTAGCCAGGACACAATTCAGGCCATCCATGACGCCTGCCTGAGGGAGGCGCGGCATTTCAGGGAACCGGGTCAGGAGGGCAGGGTGCTGGAGCTGGAGCATAATAACGGTATATACACCATTTCAATACGGGTGGCCAAAACACTGTTGCAACGCAGATCCGGCCTGGTATGCCTCATACATGACGATACAGCCCTGAAGGCTGCTATAAACAAACTTAAGGAAAAGAATGAAGAACTTGTGGCGATGAACAGCAGCATCAGGATGCTACAGGACCAGATTGGCCACCTGGCTGCCATTGAGGAGAGGAATAACCTTGCGAAAGAGATCCATGATGTTATGGGACACTCCCTCAACCTTGCCCTTCATACCCTGGAAAGCAACCGCCTGATCCTGGACCGTTATCCTGAAAAGGCCATAATGAGGCTCAGGCAGGTTATAGACGATATAGACAGGGGTATAGACGAGATCACTGCGAATAACGGATCCAGGAAAGACCACTCCCCCCTTTGGTCGCTGCTGGACGAGATGGCGGACCGCATGGAGGAAATCGGTGTCAGGCTTGATGTAATACGATCCAGGTGTACGAACGATCTGACCGATGAGCAGGTCAGAGCCATATACAGGATCTGCCAGGAAGCCACCACCAATGCCATCAGGCATGGAAAGGCCGATCATATAACCATATCCATAAAGGAAAAAACGAGCGTGCTGGATGTCCATATCATAGATAACGGAAAGGGATGCGGGAAGATCATAAAGGGAAACGGCCTCAAGGGTATGGAAGAAAGGGCAGGAAGCCTTGGTGGCGTTGTCAGGTTCAACAGTTTTGAGGATGGCAAGGGATTCATGGTTCATGCTTCAATTCCGCTTGTCCGAAATGACTTTCAGCTTTGACAAACAGTGCAAAAAGCACTGAAAGATATGACCAATATCACTTGATCGTTTTTTCCAAACGGATATAATATGGTATAAGGGTTTATATATACTCCGGGTTATCCAATATAAACCCCAGATGTCTTTGCCCCCCAAAGACTGAAGCAGAGAGAGAAAATGGTTCCGACAGGAACCATCATATCCGGAGGTAGTTTTTATATCAAAAAGGCTATGAATTTGTTCATAGCCTTTTGTTCACCCTTTCATGGCATACAGCCGGAAACCGGTTCCTGCTGTTCTCAATTTTCGATGGCCTCTCCGTCCTTGTTGAAGAGGGGAAGGTATTCAAGGTAAATGATGTCTTCACGGTACTTGGCGTCGCCTTCCGCCAGTATTGCAGCCTTCCCGACCACTGTTCCTCCCGACATCTTGACAAGCTTCTCTACTGCAAATATGGACTCGCCTGTGCTGATGACATCATCGATAATGACAACCCGCTTGCCCTGCAGTGCCATCGCGTCATTCTTATCGATATACAGGGTCTGTTTCCTTGCGGTGGTGATGGACTGCACTTCCACGTTTATGGGATCAACCATGTAGAGTTTTTCAGCCTTCCTTGCCACCAGGTACCTGTTTACACCCATCTGGCGGGCCATTTCGTGGATCAGAGGGATTCCCTTGGCCTCGGCGGTTATCATGATATCATGCTCTGGGATCCTTTTTACCAGTTCGGCTGCGCATGCGGAGGTCAGTTCCACATCGCCGAGAATGACAAAAGCCGCTATTTTAAGATCCTCGTTTATGCTGCAAAGCGGCAGTTCCCTTTCCACGCCTGCTATCGTAATCCTGTATGTCTTTTTCATATGAATCACCCCGCATATAACTTTAACACTTATGGAAGGAATGAATCAAGGAAAAAATAACGCGCGCAAGATGTTTTTTGTATACATGGATTAATAAATATTGTCATCAATGACTTGCTCAAAATCGGGGAGAATAATTTCGGGAGGTGATAAATTGAGAATAAAAGGAGTTGTCGCGGCAGCCGCGATTTTTGGAGTACTGGCCGCGTTTACGGTTTTTACGGTTCCGTGCGCTGTGGAAGAGGGTCCTGCTCATGTGGAATTGGAGGGCCGTGAAAAGGCGCCCGGGGAGAAAGAGCCGAAGGGGAAAGAACCTGAAATGAAGGTTCCCGAAAAGGAAACTCCGGAAAAGAAAGGTCCCGAAGACAAGGCTCCAATAAAAGAAAAAAAGCGGGACCGGAAAAAAGTATGGGAAGAGTTTGAGAAAGATCCCATAACCGTCCTTGAAAACAGGAAGAAAGAAATCGAAGGACTGCTGAAGGAAGGCAGGATTTCAAAAGAGGAGGCTGAAGCCATCCTCAGAAGAATTGACAAGGGCATCGCCGAGATAAAGGAGTTCAACGGGCTGCCCCTTGAAGAAAAGCGGGCCAGGCTGATCAGGGACTGCAAGGACTACCTGGACAGCCTGGTTGAAAGAGGCGAGATGGACAGGGACAAGGCTGACAGGATTTTTGAGAAATACTCGGATAGAATAAACAAATGGGACGGGACTGGGTATCCCAGGTTCTTCAGAAAGGCTGGAAAGCCAAAAAACGGCAAAAGTGAAAGAGACCTGTAACAGGTCTCTTTTTGTTGCAATGAAGCCTCAAGTTTTCAAGAACTTTTGCCGTATCGCCGTGAACTATTCAAGGTTGAGTTCCCTGTTCAGTACATAATTTGTTATTGCGAAGAAAAGCGCAGATAAGATAACAAGGAAAGCAATCAGAATCCACATGAACCAATGGTATATGGTTAAAGATCTGTCCAGGCCGATATACAGTATATCACCGCGCTCCTGCAGTGCCTTGGCAACTGGCATAACAGTAAAGCAGAAGAACATAATCTGGGAAAAGGTAGCCAGAGCAAGGAAGGCGCCAATGGAAGCCATGATCCTGTGCCGCTTGGACAGGTGGCCCCACGCGATGGAGGCATAGATGATAAGAATCCCGAAAACCATGCCGGCGATGCATGCAAGGATGAGCTCAAATAGTGCGAGTGCAGTGGTTGAGCCGGCAATATCAATGGAAAGTTCAGTCTTCATCTCTCCGGAAATGATATCGTCAATACTCAGGATGACGATGGAAAGGATTGCCGCCGCTATACTCCCGATGTTCCATATCACGGATACCAGCAGCTTGCTTGTAATATGCTTCCATGTTTCCACCGGCAGGGTGAACATCAGGTATCCCTCATCGGATAAAAGGTTTTTGTAAAACCGCTGGATCATGACCACAAATGTCATGACAAACATGCCTGTCAGGATTATGATGTATAAAATCAGGCTGATAACAGCCGGAATATTGTCACCGCTGTCCGAAAGCAGGTAAGTAAGCTTGGTGACAGCCGCAAAAACCAGCAGTGCGGCGTAGAGAGGCAGAAAAGTCCTTCCCGTTGCCTTCAGTTCATACTTTATCAGCTTTCCTAACATCTGAACACCTCCCTGAACAGTCCGTCCACCGATTTTCCCTGCTCCCTGATTTCATCCACCGATGAGGACAATACCAAACGTCCCTCGTTGATAAAGATCACATGGTCCAGTATCTTCTCAACGTCATAGATAAGGTGGGTGGAGATGAGGACTGTCGCTTCCGGGTTATAGTTGCCTATGATTGTTTCGAGGATATAATCGCGGGCCGCCGGATCAACTCCGCCTATCGGCTCGTCCAAAAGGTACAGTTTCGCTTCCCGGCTCATGACCAGGATGAGCTGAACCTTTTCCTTCGTGCCCTTGGACAGGGTCTTAAGCCTGTCGTCGGCGCTGATGTTAAGCCTCTTAAGCATATCGCAGGCCTTTTCGGGGTTGAAATCCTCATAAAAGTCTTTAAACATCCCGATTATATCGCGGACGCGCATCCAGTCATTCAGGTAGTTCTTTTCCGGCAGATACGATACGATCTTCTTGGTGCCGAGTCCCGGTTTCATGCCAGATATTTGTATTTCCCCCGAAGAAGGGGTCAGGAGGGCAGTTGCAATCTTGATCAGTGTGGTCTTGCCGCTTCCGTTGGGTCCCAAAAGCCCTACAATCTGGCCCTGGCCGATCTTAAGGTTTATATCTGAAAGTGCCTTTTTAGGTCCAAAGGTCTTTGTAAGCCCATTGCATTCCAAAATGGGGTTCATCCCCTCACCTCCTTGATCATCTCGGTTATGATGGACAGGATCTCTTCTTTCTCAAAGCCCAGTTTCTGCATTTTTTCCAGGAATTCCGACACCTGGTCCCGGGCTATCCTGGTTCTGGTTTTCCTTATCATCTCCGAATCCTCCGTTATTGACCGGCCGCTGGTGCGGTGGGTGATTATTAGTCCGTCCTCCTCCAGCATGGCAAGCGCCCGCTGCATGGTATTGGGATTGACTGAGGCCTCTTTTGCAAGATCACGTACCGAAGGCAGCTTCGAGCCCGGAGGATAGACGCCGGAAAGAATCATCTGCACTATATGTTCAACCAGCTGTGCATAGATGGGTCTGTCCGGTTTCAGTTCCCACGGCATTTTATCACTCCTTGTATTATTGTATTAAGCACTTAATACAATAATACAGTAAAACCTGAGATGAGTCAAGTGCTTTTCAGAAAAAATTAAATGCCGGACTTAGCTGGCTAAGTCCGGCACCCGGCATAAAGGAGGAGAGGCGCCTCCTTACGGGAAACCATTAAGATGAATCCTTCCCATTACAGTTTATTCTCCGGGTTGGACAAGTGTGACAAGCTGTCCGCGTAATTACACAAATTCGACATGGCGCGGCAGGACGGTTTCCTCAGCATGATTCAGGCGAAACGGTCAGAAATATGAAGGCATGCAGCCTGCTTTCGAATAGTATTTTTTGGCGTACTGAATGAAGCTCAGGCCTGTTTCATCAAGAAGATCCTTATTTGTAACGATGGCCAATGTGAGGGTTGGTGAGTCATTAATACCGATCAGCTTAAATATCGGTTCGTTGAAAAAGTTTTCCGCCCGGGTGCGGGTTTGGAGCGTTATCCTCATTCCCTCCAGGATGTAACGCTTTATCGTTCCAAGTCGGACATCGGATAGCGTAAGCCTGGGTGTAAAGCCATTAGCCGTGCAGGTATTATAAAAAAATGCAAACAGCGAAGAATCCTCTCTCGGAAAGCAGAACTTTTCATCCATGGCATCCTTCAGGGAAATAGAATCCCTGGATGCGAAGGGATGGGTGTTGTTTACAACCAGCACAAGAGATTCCTCCTTCAAAGGGACCTGGGAATACTTCGGCTGCTGTGGCAGCAGTTCCCTGAATCCGATGATCAGATCGGTTTGCCTGGTGTCCAGAAGGTTTATCATCTGTGCATGATCGCATTCCCGGGATTCAACGTAGAAATTGATCCTGTCGAATTCAAAGCCTACTATCAAATCGGTTATGCCATACTGCGACATTTCGAACAATGACGCAATCCTTAGTTTCTTGTTATCCGTACCCAGGAAGGTTTTCACATCCAGGATCATGCTGTCGTACTGTTTCAGGATCTTGTCAACGTGCAATGAAACCAGTTCTCCCAACGGGGTGAGCCTGGTCAGTGAATGGCGGCGTTCGAAGAGCATCCCGCCCAGTTCTTCCTCCAGTGCTCTGAGTTGCTTGGAAAGAGCAGATTCCGAAATGTAAAGACTTGCGGCGGCTTCGGAGAGATTCAGGTATTTTCTGAGTGCAACAAAAGAAAAGAGATACTCCAGTTTCACAATTTCCCCCCCTTTCAAATCGTAAAACCTGGATGGTCAGCAATTATCGTATGATGGATGGAAGCATATTGACTGGTTGATTACAGGTGTGAACTGAATGTTCAAATTTGCACCTCATACTATTTTACCAAAAAAACATTGACTTGTAACAATGAAAATTATGCAAATTGCTTCCGTTATTGATCAGCTGTTTTCAAAAACGCGCTTATCAAGCGCATTTGCGCCGGTGCATCATTTGTCTTTCCAAATGGTAAACGACTTGTTTCCACATTCGATTTGATTACCTCATGGCAGGGCCCGTATGATGGAATCAGATGATTGTTTAAAATGCCTAAAAAATATATGGCAAAGGGGGAGTTGTTTGTATGAATGGTAAAAAACTGAACGCCCTATTGGATCCACGAGGTTATCAGGAAAGACCCGTCCTGGAACTTGCGCCGCGTGTAACGCTGGATGATCTGAGGAACGGAAAAATTCTTTTCTATGATAACACGAAACTGAGCTTCTGCAACTATAACCAGGTCTTTGTGCGCATTAAGGAGCGATTCAAAGAACTGGGCATCTGCAATTTCGTTGACTATGTGGAGACCGTCAGGGGCAAGAACACCAAGAAACTTGAGGAATATGCAGGAATGCTGGCCCAGGAGAAGCCTACGGCAGCAGTTGTGGCCCTGGGCGATATGGGAACCTCTGCGGCAACAACAATTATCACTATTGCCCTTGAAAAACTGGGCATTCCCGCCGTGTATATCACAGCACCTCCGGGATCCAGCATTACCGAAGGGGTTGGAGTCTACCGCGCAGGGAACCTGTGCCTCTGTTCAATTGATATCTACCAGGCCAGCACGGTCGAAGAAGTAAGGGAGCAGATAGACTTAAAATGGGACTACATCATAGATTCGCTTACCGCAACGGGAGACAGGCTGGCAGAGGTTGCCCATATAGATTTCAAGATGGACAGGATTCCTCCGAGAAAGGATGGACTGCTGCCGATAATCGACGAGATCGAGGTTGAGGAGGAAAAGCTTCTTGAACCCGGATGCTACATGGAGGAAATAAACGAGTATTTCAACCGGGAGCACATCAGCGACGGCCTGCCGATTATACCACCTACCCTGGCCCGCTATAAGAATATGCTGAGCTATTGCCCGTTTGACGAGGATATGGTGCTTTGCAATGAAGTCGGCCCTTCAGGAAAAGACATTACCGTCCGGGATGTAGCTATTGCGGCGGTTATGGCGGGCTGTACCCCCAAGGCAATGCCCATACTGGTCGCTGCATTCAAAGCGCTGAATAATCCCAAGTACAACCTGCTCCAGTCAGTCACTACTTCCCATCCCGGCGGCAACCTGGTGCTTGTCAGCGGTCCGATTGCGCAGGAAATCGGCATTTCCGGAAAACAAGGCTGTCTGGGTCCCGGCTGGCCCATGAACGCAACTATTGGTCGGGCTGTCAACCTGGTAATCATGAACGTATGCCGTTCAGTGCCGGGTATCTGTGACCTTGACTGTCTGGCTTCCCAGGCTGAATTCACATATTGCTTTGCCGAGGAGCCTGAGCTTGCCGAATGGAAGATGATAAACGAGGAACATTACGATAAAAACACAACAACGGTTTACGTTCTTAAGGCGGAACCATTGCACGACATTATCGATTTCCTGAGCCTTAACGGACACGACCTTCTGGATACAATTACAGCCTGCTGCACGACCCTGGGATCCAACAACGCATACATTCCCGGGCCCCTGGTGATCTGCCTTACGCCTGACCATGCCAAGATGCTTAAGAAGGCCGGTTATACGAAGGACATGATTCGCGAGCATGTATTCACCTATGCATACCACCAGGTTCCGATGGTACGGAACAGGGGACTTGTGCCCGTCCGTCCGCCCGAATTCGAAAACAGGCATCCGATGCCCGTTGTTCGCACGCCAAGGGATGTGGAGATAGTTACAATAGGCGGGCGCGGAGGACACTCCGGTGTTATTCTGCCCTGGGCATTGCACAGCGAGGGAATTGTGGAACCCGTTGCTCTTCCCAATGGCATCCATGCCCGAAGCATTGAGGAATTCAGAGTTAAATAACGTAAAAACTATTTAAGCTAAGAAAGGGGACGATCAAATGCTTGGTTACTATGGCTCTTATGATGTAGTGGTCTGCGGCGGCGGCACCTCCGGTGTGCCTGCGGCCATTGCGGCGGCACGCGCAGGGGCTAAGACGCTTCTTATCGAACGTGTCGGACAACTTGGAGGACAAATGAACTTCTCAGGACCTCCCGGATTCGCCTATGCGTTTCTGTTCAACGGCCGCGGAGAGCAGATTATCGGCGGGTTCGCTCAGGAAACCCACAAGAGGCTCCTGGAAGCTGGTCATGCGCTTCCTCATCTCCGCCCGAAATGGCGCGGACAGTTCACCTTCTCATATGTTGACCCGGATTGGTGGGGCCTTTTGGTCTATGAGATGATGAAGGAAAACAATGTGGAGCTTATGCTGCATACCATGGTCACGGATGTTATCCTGGACGGCAATGTTGTAAAAGGTGTGGTTACCGCCCATCCTTCAGGCAAGTCCATAGTACTGGCCAAGGTAGTTATCGATTGTACCGGTGAAGGCGAGGTAAGCTACCTGGCAGGCGCAGAATATGACATTCTTCCCAAGGACCAGCTGGAGCCCAGCACGGTTGCCTTTACCGTGGATGGTGTAGATTGGGACAAGGTTTTGGCTTACGTCAAGAGCAATATTGACGACTTCATCTTTGATCAGGTCCTGCTGCCATATAACGGGATGACCGTAGAAGACATTAAGAAAGAGGTCCTCAAGGCTGAAAGCATACTTGATATCGGAGAAATCATGGGCTTCGAGAAAATCCGCGTCAAAGCCCTGGAGACCGGAGAATGGCATGGAAACAGCGGAATCGGATTCTTCCTCATGCCCAAAGAGGGCGGCAGGGTATTGGCGCACTTCCAGCATTCGTCCCATGTGGGGAACGCGGACTGCACCGATGTCCGTGATCTGACGTATGTGGAAGTGGAAGCCAGGATGCAGGACATCATTGCATGGAAATGTATAAAGAAATACCTGCCGGGCTTTGAGAATGCCTATATTACCAGGGTATGTCCGGAAGTCCGCATCAGGGAAACACGCCGGATAATATGTGACTACGTGCTGACAGCCGATGACGTGGTAGAGGCAAGGAAGTTTGATGATGTCATTGGCAAGAGCTCCTTCCCGGTCGGCGGCAAGCATGCGGTAGGAGACAGGGCGCTTACTCTGGAAGCAGTACGCCTGCCGAAGGATGGCGGCTCTCACGACATACCATACCGTGCGCTGGTAGTCAAAGGGCTTGAGAATCTCCTTGTAGCCGGCAAGGCCATCTCTACCGATAGGCCGTCCCATCACAGGTTCCTCCAGCAGACGACTGTGACCGGGACAGCCGCAGGTGTAGCGGCGGCTGTGGCTGCAAGAAGAGGCGTCACACCAAGGGCTCTCGAGAACGATCTGAAAGAAGTCCAGGAAATCCTCATCAAGCAGGGCGCTATTCTTTACGGAACTCACTGACCACTGAAAGAAGGCATCCAAAGGACATTTCCGACATCAGCACGGCGAGGGAAGGAAGGATACTCTTCCTGTCCCTCCCGCTGGTCGGGAAGCGAATCAAGTTCCCTTATATGGGCATATAAAGCAGCCCGTAAAAATTATTA
>JAAXZX010000104.1 GCA_012719645.1 Clostridiaceae bacterium | reverse complement strand
AAATGCTGTATACTGTTATACATGAAGACGTCACCCTTTCGTTGAGTTTTTGTTGCAAATTCTTATCTTAACAGGATGACATCTTCTTTTCAATTCCTCTGGTCTTTTTTCCCATTTACCCTACAGTAACTTTACGCTAAGGTTTTCAAATACGGTGCCCGAGCCGGTTTTCCCGCCCATTTAATACTTTCTTTGCAGGATCAGGATTGGTCAGGAACCCGGCATCTTACGTTTCCTGGTTATATCTCCGTCGAACACAACCGTGTCCACAAGGCCCCTTGTTTTAACTACAAAAATGACAATTCCATAATCGTATACGGTCGCTTCATAGCTCATATCTCCACGGTACGAGCCCGCCGAATAATATTGATGCTGAATACCTTGCCCAGGATCGTATGAGGCCATGTGTCCCTGGTGACTTGTAGACAGCGTAAACTCGCCCAATGCCAGGCCTATCCCACGGTCCACGTCCCACTCTTTCACATGCGGGGGAATAGTTATCTTGTTAATGTCCCATTTCTCCATAACCATTATAAAATCTTCCAACTGGTTCGTATACTTGTTTTCCAGTTCGATAACTTCCCCTCCCAATACCTGCATCAGCAACTCATCCGGGTACTCAACTGTCCATGAGCCGGAACATCTGTACTCTCCGAAGCAGTTCTTGCCGCCGTCCTTTACGCAGGTAAGCTTGAGTGATACTTTCATTTTAAGTTCAGGATGGTCTGGCCACGGAATCGGAACCTCTTCCGCGTCATCAATCTTAATGGTCCATACGTATTCATTTTCGTCCAGATTCGGATCGATTTCAACCGGAGGAGGGGTGCCTTCCTCGACAGGGATATCGACTTCGTCCTCGCCTTTATTCCCATCATCCTCCGGTTTTTGGTCATCGTCTTTTTTGCCGCTTCCTGAACCTTTTCCGTCTCCTTCTTCATTCTTTTCTCCGGGGCCGTCATCCGAACCCTGGCGAGGCACTAGTATCTGACCCCCTCCATCCGTGCCTTCAGGAGATTTGCCGGTCCCATCACTGCGAGAGCCAATAGTAATATTTTCACCTGAAATGAGATCCCGGTCCTCGTCCTCATCCCTGGCCACTTTCCCCTGTTCCTCTTCCTCCTCATCATAGTCCTGGGTCCTGCCGCAGGCAGCGAAGGTAAAAACCATAGAGATTATAAGGATAATCGATAGTATCCTTTTCGCCATCATGACACCCCTTCCCGCTTAAGGTAATCAGGAATTGCATAACAATTCTATCAGAAACAGCAAAGGGCATAAATTAATTATATTCTGCAAAACAGTCATTATTTTGCTGTCTTGCTTGAGTCGCCGGCTTCCGCTGCCGTCAGTATATAAAACAGGAAACATTGATGTGAGATGTATACACGAATGGAGAAGGGCAAATCGAACTGCTTTCAATACACAGGTATCAGTCCCCTGCCGGTACCTGTTATGCATTCCGAGCCTTCCGCGGTTACGATGAACGTATTTTCTATTCCCACCATTCCGATGCCGGCAATCCCTTTCTTGGGTTCCAGGGCAAAAGCCATACCTTCCCGGACAGGTTCGTCAAATCCCCGGGCGATAACGGGCAGTTCGTCAATTACAAGCCCGATTCCATGGCCGAGGAACTTAACGGTCCTGCTGCCAAAACCCATGAAGTTCTCCAGGAAATCCGGCTCCAGTCCCGACATGATTTCATTATATATCTCTGAAGGTATGGCGCCGGGTTTGAGGCGGGAAGCAATCTCATCCTGTATCGCCACGCACCTTTCATGGATTTCAATTGCATAGTCGGGCAGCTTTTTGCCAAACATATAGGTCATGGTCTTATCGGTATGGTACCCGTCCACTCCGCAGCCAATATCCACAAAGACAAGATCACCTTTCCTGAGCCGTCTTTCACGGCTACCCAGGGTTGGGACCGCGGGGCTGAGGCCTTTATGCCCTCCCGGGCCGTCGAAATAGGACGGGTATATGGAACTGTCTCCGAAACCTATCTGTCCGAGAACCATCTCGGTGCCGAACATACCGAACCGGGTCACGCCATGGTAGCCTTCCTCCATCATAATATTGAACAGGATGGCTGAAAAGTCGGCCTCGCTCATTCCTTCCTTAAGAACATGAGGGATCCTGTCTTCCAGGATAGTCTTGTGAATAAGCCCTGAACGGCGCATACACGATATCTCATACGGGCTTTTTACAGAGCGGATGGCCATGATCTCGGAGTCGAGAGGCAGAAAACCTGTAAATCCAAAGTATTTCTGCATCCTCTGGTACATGGCCAGCGGCACCAGCTCGGTTTCCATATATACAGGGCATGGAAAGCTTCCCATGGCCTGGGCAGCATCCCTGTAGCTTCTCATTGGACGGATGACGGGAAACAGGGACTCATCCAGCGCCCTCTCATAGCTTCTCCTTACCCAGAGCACGGCTTCCTCATCCCTGGGTATTGCAAGAAAACCATCCTGCATGGTTCCGGTAAAATAGTACATGTTTATCTTGCCGACAAATATGGCCAGCCGCCAGCCGGGATGTCTCTGATCCATTATTCTCCGAAAACGGTCCATCCGGCTTTTCAACTCTTCAGCGGGCACTTTTTTGCTGTCTGCAAATCCCCTTGATTCCAAAGGCCTGTTCCCCCTCCCGGATTAAGGTTAAGCATTATTTTATCTGTTTTTCCTTGTCATGGCAAGCCATTAACCAATTGCGATAGCGTCAATTTACTGTAGGGAGTTTGAGGGTAGATGTATCCTGGAATAGTCCTCTACGGACACGCCCTTGACAACAAGCATCTCCCATATAGTTCGGCAGCCTGGGCGGCACCGGATAAGCCTGCGGCTTTTAGTTT
>JAAXZX010000103.1 GCA_012719645.1 Clostridiaceae bacterium | reverse complement strand
TCCGGCATGGTGAGGATGATGCGATAACCGCGCGCCGCAGCCACGGACGCGAGGCCAATACCTGTATTCCCGCTGGTGGGCTCAATAATAACCGAGTCGGGCTTTAATAAGCCTCTTTTCTCGGCGTCTTCGATCATGGCTTTGGCGATCCTGTCTTTCACGCTGCCGGCCGGGTTATAGTATTCCAGCTTGGCGATAATCGCAGCTTTCAGCTCATGCTTTTTCCCATAGTTCGTCAGTTCCAGTAACGGGGTCTTTCCTATCAGGTCGGTCAGGCTCTTATAGATCCTTGGCATAGTGTAACCTCCTTAGATTCATTTTCTTATAAATCATATATGTTTAATATGATTAACATTATAATCCTGCCATATGGCCGTGTCAATAGACAAATCAAAATTTTTCTATTGTTTTTATAGGAATAATAGGTATTGACATGAAACCAGTATTTACATATTATTTATATATAAAAAGTATGAATTAATTACTGTATGGAAAGGTACGGTTGGGATATATGAGAATATCTGCTAAAGGGCGATATGGCCTGGCGGCTGCCATCAATATGGCCGAAAACTACAACAGCGGCGAATACATTACCGTGATAAGCATTTCCGAAAGGCTTGGCATATCCAAGATCTACCTGGAACAGGTTTTTTCACTTCTGAAAAGAGGAGGGATCGTTACCTCGGTTAAGGGAGCGCAGGGCGGATACCAGCTTGCCCGGAACCCCAGGCAGATAACTGCATTGGATGTCTTGTCGGCTGTCGAGCTATCCCTGTTTGAGCCGGCCGAAGAAACGGTAAAACCCAAAGCCCCGGAAATTGATGCGGCCATGCGTACGACCGTATTTGACGCCCTTGACAGCGCGGTAAAAAGCGCCCTTGAGAAAATAACGCTGGCCGATCTGGTCAGTGAGGCGGAAAAACATAAAGCCGACCAGGGATTAATGTTCTTCATATAAAGGGCGGGATAAATATGGATTTCAGTACTCTGTGCATACATGGGAACGACCGGAAATATGACAATACCGGCGCCATCAGCGTCCCCATCTTCCAGTCTGCCACATTCGCCCATCCGGGGGTGGGCATGAGCACCGGCTATGATTACTCAAGGCTTCAGAACCCTACCAGGGAACATCTTGAAAGCACGATGGCGAAACTGGAGGGCGGTGTTGACGCCATGGCCTTTTCCAGCGGGATGGCTGCCATCGCGGCTCTTATGGAAATCTTTTCGCCCGGCGACCATATCATCGCTTCCGACGACCTTTATGGCGGTTCCCACAGGCTGTTCTTCAACATATCGAAAAAGAACGGCATTGATTTCAGCCTGGTGGACACGTCTGACATATCGCAGATAGAGTCAAGTATAAGGCCGGAAACCAGGGCTGTCTTCATCGAAACGCCAACCAATCCCATGATGCATGTTACTGATATAGCGGAGGCGGCACGGCTTGCGAAAAGCCATAACCTGCTCCTGATAGTGGACAATACTTTTCTTACGCCATATTACCTGAAACCGCTTGCCCTGGGCGCCGATATAGTAATTCACAGCGGGACAAAATACCTGGGCGGCCACAACGACACCCTGGCAGGCTTCATGATAGTTTCCAGCATCGAGCTTTCCGAACGGCTCCGGTTTATATACAAGACCACCGGCGCCTGTCTCTCCCCCTTTGACAGCTGGCTGCTCATCCGCGGCATAAAGACACTGGCGGTCCGCATGGACAGGCAGCAGGAAAGCGCCATGAGAATAGCACAATGGCTTTTAATGCATAAAGGAGTAAATGCGGTGCATTATATAGGCCTTCCTTCCCATCCGCACTACGAGGTTTCAAAAAGGCAGGGAACCGGTTTCGGTTCCATGATCTCTTTTGAGACCGACTCCGAGGAAACAGCGGTACGGGTGCTCTCAAGAGTCTCCCTGATCCAGTACGCCGAGAGCCTTGGGGGTGTGGAAACCCTGATTACATATCCCATGCTGCAGACCCATGCCGATATACCTAAAGAGGAGCGAGAGGCAAAGGGCATCAACGAAAGACTCCTTCGCCTCTCGGTAGGACTGGAATGCGCAGATGATCTGATATCTGATCTCTGGCAGGCGTTTGAGGAGGAATAGGCTTTGCAGGACAGTTTTGACACCATCATTGACCGCAGGAATACAGATTCCCTTAAGTACGACTTTGCTGCAAGGCGGGGCATGCCCGAGGATATCCTGCCCCTCTGGGTAGCCGACATGGATTTCAGGACGCCTCCCTGCGTGATTGACGCCCTGGTTGAGAAAAGCAGGCACGGGATATTCGGCTACTCTGACACCCGTGAAGATTATTTTGAGGCTCTGCGCCAATGGTTTTCCGGGCAGTTCAACTGGGACATAAAGCCTGAGTGGCTTGTAAAGACACCCGGTGTGGTTTACGCAATCTGTACAGCCATCCGCAGTTTCACCGATGAGGGTGATTCCGTTCTTATCCAGGAGCCGGTCTATTACCCGTTCTCCGGTTCAGTGCGGGCGAACGGAAGAAAGCTCGTTGTCAACAAGCTTGTCTATTCCAACGGAAAGTATGCTATTGATTTTGAGTATTTTGAAGAGAAGATCATCAGCAACAGGGTAAAAGTCTTTATCCTGTGCAGCCCCCACAATCCGGTGGGCAGGGTATGGACGAAAGAGGAGCTCATCAGGCTTGGGGACATATGCCTGAAGCATGGAGTCCTGGTTGTTTCCGATGAAATCCACGCGGATTTCATATATCAGGGACATAAACACCTGGTGTTTGCCGACCTTAAGCCGGAATTCTCCGAGATTGCCATAACCTGCACAGCGCCGACCAAGACCTTCAACCTGGCTGGGTTGCAGATTTCAAATATCTTCATCGCAAACCAGGAAATCAGGCGCAAATTCAAAAGGGAGATTGCAAGGAGCGGTTACAGCCAGCCGAATATCATGGGCATCGTGGCCTGCCGCGCTGCCTACACGGGCGGAAGGGAGTGGCTTGAGGAACTTAAGGAATATCTAACAGGCAACCTGAATTATTTAAGGGACTTTCTTGGGCAAAGACTGCCGCAGATAAAACTGATCGAACCTGAAGGCACCTATCTTGTATGGCTTGACTTCAGTGCGCTCGGCCTTAACGATAAAGAACTTGAAGACTTCATTATAAACCAGGCAGGGCTGTGGCTTGATTCGGGAACCATGTTCGGCGCAGGCGGCGAAGGCTTCCAGCGCATCAACATAGCGTGCCCGAGGGCTATCCTGGAAAAAGCCCTGACACAGCTTGAACAGGCTGTCAAGCAGCTGTAACACTAAAAACAGCATTTGGTTATTGACATCGGGAAGTGGTCTTTGTATAATATAAAACTGTCGGGCGGTGCCCGATGCAATTGAATGCACACCATTAGCTCAGCTGGTAGAGCACCTGACTCTTAATCAGGGAGTCCAGGGTTCGAGTCCCTGATGGTGTACCAAGGGCTTCAAGGTTTCTTGAAGCCCTTTTTTCGTGCTTATCCCAAGAGTTATTGCAGCAATCCTTTGTTTTAGTTTTCTCCGATGATCTCCCTCATGACAGTTATAACTTCCTTATTCCGTCTGCATTTCTTTTGCCTGGCAAAATCCCCATTCATGGCTTTATCAGATATTACAACGTTATTTCCTTCTATCCTGAACTTCACAATCATCCGTTCAAAACTCAAAAACCCCTGCCGCAGCGCCACTTTTTTATGGTATAATATTCCCGTCCGGATTAAAGCATATAATATAGTATCGTTGGGCAATAAGGAGGCATTGCCGCCTCATTGGAAATGCCCTGTCTTTTTTCGGTTCAGGCAAATCCTGCACAGCAGAAAAACTGAACAACTGCAATAAGACTACTGTATTTTGCATTACATAGAGGTGATGACTTGAGTGAGATAACAGCCAAGCTTAAGGAAGTATTAACTTCGGTATTACCTATTACATTGATTGTCGTTATACTACACTTTACCATAAGCCCTTTGGAATCCGATATGTTTTATGCTTTCCTTATAGGTTCCGCCCTGGTTATTCTCGGCCTGACGGTATTCCTGTTCGGCATTGACCAGGGGCTTGAACCCATCGGGCAGGGCATCGGCAACGCGATAACCCATTCAAACAGTTATGCGGTGCTGATAACTATCAGCCTTGTACTGGGCTTCTTTATCTCCTATGCAGAGCCCGATATCCATATCCTTGCCAACCAGGTGGACAGCGTGACCTCAGGCCAGTTTAACAAAACGTTGATGGTGGTTGCTGTCTCGGCCGGCCTTGGAGTGATGATGACCCTTGGAATGCTGCGCATCCTGAGAAGTGTCCGCCTGAAATATGTGTTCACGGCGGCATATGGCCTGATCTTTGTGCTTTCGCAATTCTCATCCGCCGATTTTCTGGCCATATCCTTTGACGCTTCTGGGGCAACAACGGGTGCGGTAACCGTTCCTTTCATGCTCGCGCTGGCTGCCGGTGTATCTTCATTGAAAAGGGACAGCAGGATGGGGGAAGCCGACAGCTTTGGCCTGGTAGGCATCTCTTCCACAGGAGCTATCCTGGGTGTCCTGGTTGCGGGAATCTTTCTGGATGTTGATAAACTGGAAGGAACACTTCCTGAAACAGAAATTGCCACGGCCAATATGCTGGAATCTTACGGCAGCAAACTGATCTCAATAGCCCGGGATGCGTTTCTGTCCCTGCTGCCGATAATTATCGTATACATACTGTTCCAGATATTCTCCTTCAAGCATAAAAAGAATAAGGTCATCGATATCGTCCGAGGGATTGTCATGACCTTTGTAGGACTGGTAATATTCTTGCTGGGTGTAAATGGCGGTTTCATGGAAGTAGGCGCCCGGTTGGGAATGCAGCTTGCTTCCATGGAATCCAGTATTCCGGTTTTGCTTGTATCGCTTCTCCTTGGGCTTACCACCGTACTTGCCGAACCGGCTGTTCTTGTGCTGACCCATCAGGTGGAAGATGTCACAGGAGGATCGGTTAACCGCACCCTGGTACTCATCTTCCTGTCTGTAGCAGTTGGCACTTCCATCCTTATGTCCGCCCTGAGGATCCTGATACCCGATATCCAGCTATGGATGTATTTGCTGCCCGGGTTTGGCCTCTCGGTGATACTGGCATACTTCGTACCGGATCTGTTTGTTGGTATGGCCTTTGACGCGGGAGGAGTCGCATCCGGGCCGATGACTGCCACTTTTTCGCTTGCTTTTGTTCAGGGTATTGCCGCTCAGGTTCCAACGGCTGATGTGGTAACAGATGGATTTGGCATGATAGCTATTGTCGCAATGATGCCAATAGTAGCGATTGAACTGCTTGGCGCGCTCTATCAGGCTAAATCCCGGAAATTGTCCCTGGCTGCTAAAATAAGAAAGCGTATAGTTGGAGGTAATTATGGATAAGCATATTGAAACTGCTGGAAATAAATATCAGATACTGACACTCATCCTGAGCGACAGCCGGTGCCATAAATGCATCCATATAGCCAAGGGAAAGGGGCTCTTCGGTGGTATTGCAACAATTGGCAGGGGAACGGTAAGCAGCTCGGTCTTAAACGCACTGGGGATAAAGAGCCAGAAGAGGGAGATTATAAGCTTTCTGCTTGAAAAGGACAAGTCCGAAGAGATACTGGATTGCTTCACCACAGAGCTTCAGCTCCACGAACCCGGTCATGGGATCGCCTTCACCTCGCCTGTGATACTGGCTGATCGCAGAGTGGATGAGGTCCAGAATAATGATGATAAAGCTATGATGGAGGAAAGGGATATGTTTAAAAAGCTTACGGTTATTGTTGATCGAGGCATGGGCCAGGATGTTATGGATATAGCGCGCAAGGCAGGCGTTCGCGGCGGCACCATCATGCACGGGCGGGGTGTCGGCGCGGAGTACACTGAAAAATTGTTCGGGGTGGAGATCGAGCCGGAAAAGGAACTGGTCCTGATCCTGATACCGGACGATTTGGTCAGCAAGGTAGTGAACGCGTTATATGAAGAGCTTCAATTGGAAGAAGCCGGGAAGGGAATACTGTTTGTTGAACCGGTTGATGAAGTCAGGGGCCTTTTCCAGCCAAGCCATCATGATAATGATAAATAGTTAATGACAATTCCAGCTTACGGCCAATGCTCCTATTCCCAGGTTTACTTGACTAATGGGGTAATCGGATGTATACTTGAAAATGCCTCCTGCTATCGGAGGCATTTGTTTCTTTTATAAGGGACATTACGCGCTTAAAAAGGATGTAGAGCAAGATGCCCGAAGGCATAAAGACCATCGTCAAGAACAGAAAGGCGAGGCACGAATATTTTGTAGAGGAAATATTTGAAGCCGGGATTGCCCTCACCGGAACCGAGGTTAAGTCACTGCGCCAGGGCAGGGCCAACCTCCAGGACAGCTATGCGGTAATTAAAGACGGCGAGGTCTTTTTGCATGGCATGCACATAAGCCCTTATGACCAGGGCAACAGGTTCAATCACGACCCATTGAGAACCCGGAAGCTTTTGCTGAACCGGTTCGAGATAAACAAGCTCATCGGATTGACCCAGAAGAAGGGGTTTACCCTGATCCCCCTGAGCCTGTATTTCAAAAAGGGGCTCGTGAAGGTGGAACTCGGGGTATGCCGCGGCAAGAAGCTTTATGACAAGCGCGACGATATTGCCAGGCGGGATGCAGCCAGGGAGATAGAAAGAAGGATGAAGGATTCAGGCCGATAATTCCCGGTATATATTTGAAGCCTGGTATGTTATAATATATATGGCGCACTGCCAATATAAATGGGGGTGTCTTGGTTTCGACGGGGTCGTTGAAGCAGGAGAAGCGGGTAGTGGATTCTCGTTGGCCACTTTAAAAAACGAGAGTATAAAAATAAACGCTGACAATAACAAGTTAGCTCTCGCAGCCTAATATAGGCTGCCGTCCCGCCCGGGAGGACCACGGTCCGGGATGGGGCGTCGACAGTGGTGAACGTGACACGGCAAAGCTTTGAGCCGTGCATGACAAATGAAGCTACTGAAGCTGTAAGCCTGTTCATGGGCGTATAGCGGAGGGAATGTAAAAACATGAACTGCACCCGGAGAAGCTCTTGCGGAAGCGGTTTCGGACAGGGGTTCAAATCCCCTCACCTCCACCAATAAAAAATACAATCGATATTAGCACTTACAGACATAATCCCCAAGAAAAAATAACCCCCAACGTTAAGCGGGGGTCATGGACTAATTAAAGTTGCCATCCCATAGCGGCATGTTCTCCAGGAACTCACCCTTTACAGCAGGGACGTAGAATGCGCCAAAGGTTTTCAATCCATTTTCAAGCTCCATCGTAGGCATTTCTACCAGAAACTTATAGTATGGCATAAAAACAGCGTTAAGCCCGCTTGTGCGATAAATCAGCTCAACATGGGCAATATATTTTTCGCCCGGAAATTCTTCGGGAACAGTCGTTATATAATGATTTTCAAGCAGAAGTTTACGTGCTTCTCTGGCTGTTATTATCGGGTAGTCCCCAATTTTTTGAGAAAGGTCGGCGTTGTAATACTTGATCGCACCAAGCTCGCCCAGATTGGTCCCTGTGAAGTAAAGCCTCCTGAAGTTATAATTAAGTATACGGTCCGCAAGACTGCCTGAATTGTCAAAAACAAAAGTGCTCGGACGCATGAGGACCCCGCTGTATGTGTAATCGGCCGACAGGTCATAACCTGGCTCTGTTGTTCCCAGAAAAGAACCAAACTCCGAAAAGAGATACTGTGTGATCTTCACAGCCTGTTCATAGGTTGTGTTATAAGTAAAGCTATAACCTTCAGGCAGCGGTAAGCCAATGCTGTACATAGTACCGTCTATCGTCTCATACCCGTATTTAAAACTAATGGTGAAACTTTCGCAAGAACTCAGTTTTCCGATTTCCTTAGCCAAATGAGCGGTTTCCGGGGTCAGTACCAAAACGATATGCCCGTCATTTTGAACCTCTATTCTTGCGCCCCGACATTCCGCTGTTGCCCGATATATGCTTGTATTTTGACGTATTTCCTCCTCTGATGCACCAGCTGCTTCCATCTTATGAACGATTTGATCTATTTGCTCCTGCGTAGGCTCTGTGTAAAGTGATGTAATTTCCAGGCCAAACAGATCGGCAATCTTCTCTGCCTCGGCAAGCATTTCTTTGGAAGACAGACCGTTAACAGGCACACCCGCGCTGTTAAATTTTCCGGGGTTTGCAAACACCGGCATTGTCTTAAGATCATTATTTTCAGTCCAAGGATTGCCGTTCCGTAATTCGTTGACATCATAAGCTAAATAACCTTCGAAGCCGTATGATCCTAACTCGGTGTTCACGGTGAGTTTCGGCAGGTTGGAAAAATCGGCAGGATTAGTTGGCTGTATCTGATTCGGCAAGAACAGCATAGCGACAATAAAACAGGCTGCGATAGCTGCTACGGGTATCCACCTTGTCCACGGGTACCTGACGGATTTGACTTCTGCCGACTTGACGTCAGCTTCAATGATTATATCATCATCTATTTGACCGATGCAGTCCATCAATATTTCGGATTTCATAACATCACTCCCCTGTTTTCGAGATAGGTTTTCAGCTTTTTTCGTGTCCGGAAAAGCATTGATTTAACCTTGCTTTCGTTCATTTTGAAACGTGACGCTATGGTCTGGATGGGATCGGCATACCAATATCGCCTTACGAACACGATCCTGGTTTCGCTGTCCAATGTAAGCAAAAATGAGTTTATTGCTTCAGTAACAAGACTCGATTCATATACTGTTTCAACATTATTGCCTGAAGGGATGCAATCCTCCAACTCGGAATATATCAGGGCCATATTATCACCGCCGCGTTTTTTTGCTCTTTGCTCCCTGTACTTGTTGATTGAAAGGTTGCGCGTGATCTTTCCTAAAAACGCGCGCAAATTAGCAGGACGCTGCGGCGGAATACTGTCCCATGCCTTATGTAATGCATCGTTGACACATTCCTCTGCATCTTCGTCATTCTGCAGAATGTTGGCTGCTATCCTGATGCAATAACTTCCGTACTTTTTCGCAGTTTCACTGATAGCCGATTCTGAGCGCGCCCAATACAAATCGATTATCCTATAGTCGTCCATTATCAGCGCTTCCTTCTGCAATTTTTCGAAGCTTCACCTGTAAAGACAGCAAAAATACCGAACTCGTTGCATATACATTATACATTTTTTACTGGCTTTTTCTTATGCAATAACCTGTGAATGTCATATTGAGCCGGTTATCCATTAATATAAGAAATGTAATAAACCCCCGATACCCAAACGTATCGGGGGTTATTGATGTCATTGCTTTTTATACCTGCGGCAGGCATTTCAGTCCTTCATTCAGTTGATCGTCCGGGTCTTCATAGTCGCTGAGTTTACCTGCCATGTATTCCTCGTAGACTGCCAGGTCGAAGTTGCCGTGGCCGGTAAGGTTGAACTGTATGCATTTAGAT
This sequence comes from Clostridiaceae bacterium, assembly GCA_012719645.1. Lineage (GTDB taxonomy): Bacteria > Bacillota > Clostridia > DSM-8532 > DSM-8532 > Thermoclostridium_A. The sequence continues at coordinate 479 of JAAXZX010000103.1, read as the reverse complement.
TCTCCGGTCTCCTTGCATTTCAGCACCTCATCAATGGCAACCTTGATTACGTGAGCAGATTCGGGCACCGGGAAGATCAGCCTCGTCCTGGCGAATTGTATGGCTGTCTTGAATACATCGGTCATGTAAACAAAGAAGATTCGCTTTGACGCTTGATTTTGATTTGATATAATCCGCACAAGTTGTATAATTGAAAAGAACTCTCCTCTGCTTTTATTATAGCTATGGCTGTAAAACTGCCATGTTATAACAAAAGAACAAGAGAAGAAATATACAGTTCAATCCACAACAATGAATACTTAAGAAAGATAACGTGCTTATGTCATCAAAGAACTATGATATGGATATGTGCAGCGGACCGCTGTTCAGAAATATATTGATTTTCGCATTGCCGATTATTGCGATGAACATATTGCAGCTACTGTTTAATGCTGCGGACATGATAACCGTCGGACGCTTCGCGAGCAGAGAAGCATTAG
>JAAXZX010000102.1 GCA_012719645.1 Clostridiaceae bacterium | reverse complement strand
CTTTGCGATTGTCGTTGGATCTTTGCCAAGATCACGGGCAATCTCCTTAAAAGTTTCCTGTTCTTTTAGCTTCTGCTCAATAGTAATCCTTCCTTCCAAAGTCAAATGCCTGTTTTTGCTCATACATACCTCCCAAAGAGGTGCCACCCAAAAACATCATATCTTTTTTGCATAACTTATTTCCACTATATCTTTTTATCTGTTTTTGAAAAACTAAATTCTGCTTTGTACCTTTTTGGAGTGGAATTTACCTTTTCAAATGAGGCTGTAATGCTGCAATCAATCCATGACAAATTGTTACTTGCCATGGAATGCTCTTTGTGCTACAATTGATCGTGCTGTATTAACTCAATGGAGGTTACGGGTATAATGAGTCTGGTTGTAAATATACTGTATCTTATAGTTTGTCTGGCAATTATAGCCATTGTGCTGCTTCAGTCCGGAAGATCTGCCGGTTTGAGCGGATCTATAGCAGGCGGCGCAGAAACCTTCTTCGGCAAGAACAAGGCCCGCGCATACGAGGCTTTGCTCAGCAAGTATACCGGCTGGATTGCGGTACTGTTTGTCATTCTTTCGGTGATACTCGTATTCCTTCTCAGGAAGTAAATTGATGAAACATCAGGCGGGCTGTACATGCAATCCGGCATGTATGGCCTTTTGTATTTTTACCTGTTTTCAGGCCCCGGGCACAGTCCGGAAAAGGAATGACGGAGGGATAACATGCCTGAATTCAAGCTCAAATCCGATTACAGGCCGACCGGCGACCAGCCCAAAGCCATAGAGGAACTCACGGAGCTGATATTGAGCAACAGCCGTCACCAGACGCTTTTAGGCGTTACAGGTTCAGGCAAGACCTACACCATCGCCAATGTCATCGAGAGGGTCCAAAAGCCCACGCTGGTTATTGCCCATAACAAGACGCTGGCAGCCCAGCTCTGCAATGAGTTTACCGAGTTCTTCCCTGATAATGCAGTTGAGTATTTCGTAAGCTATTATGACTATTACCAGCCTGAAGCCTATATCCCCGCAACCGACACATATATTGAAAAGGATTCGTCCATAAACGACGAGATCGACAAGCTGCGGCACTCGGCCACGGCCGCCCTGTTCGAGCGCAGGGACGTGATCATAGTGGCCAGCGTTTCCTGCATCTACGGCCTGGGCGATCCCGAGGATTATACCAACCTGATGCTGTCCCTTAGACCGGGGATGGTCAGGGACAGGGACGAGATCATCAAGAAACTGGTGGATATCCAGTACACCAGGAACCAGTATGATTTCAAGCGGGGAACCTTCAGGGTCCAGGGCGATATACTTGACATATTCCCGCCTTCTTCCACCAATACTGCGCTGCGGGTGGAGTTTTTCGGCGATGAAATTGAGCGGATTACCGAGATTGATGTCCTGACCGGGGAAGTGATCGGCTACAGGTCACATATTGCGGTGTTTCCCGCATCCCACTTTGCCACCAAGCGCGAAAAACTGGAAAGGGCGATCCGCAGCATCGAGCAGGAACTGGAAGAAAGGCTACAGGAACTGAAGCAGCAAGGAAAGCTGCTGGAAGCCCAGCGCCTTGAACAGCGCACCCGCTATGACCTGGAGATGATGCAGGAGATAGGCTTCTGCAAGGGAATAGAGAACTATTCCAGGCACCTGAGCGGACGTGCGCCCGGAAGCGCGCCCTATACACTGCTTGACTACTTCCCGGATGACTTTCTGCTTGTAATAGATGAGTCCCATGTGACAGTACCCCAGATCGGGGCCATGTACAACGGCGACAGGTCCAGGAAAGAATCCCTCGTGGAGTACGGGTTCAGGCTGCCTTCGGCCTTCGATAACAGGCCGCTGACATTCGAGGAATTCAACCAGCGGATCAACCAGGTGATATATGTCAGCGCCACGCCGGCAGAGTATGAAAGGAAGCTGTCAACCAGGGTGGTTGAGCAGATAATCAGGCCGACGGGGCTCGTCGATCCCGAGGTTATAGTGAGGCCGGTCAAGGGTCAGATAGATGACCTCCTTTACGAGGTGGACGTCTGCGCCAAGAGGGGCGAGAGGGTGCTCGTGACTACCCTGACCAAGAGGATGGCCGAGGACCTGACCAAATACATGGCCGATATGGGGGTTAGGGTGATGTACCTCCATTCGGATATCGACACCCTTGAAAGGATGGAGATCATACGGGATCTGAGGCTGGGCAAGTTTGATGTGCTGGTGGGAATTAACCTGCTCCGGGAAGGCCTGGACCTCCCGGAGGTTTCCCTTGTGGCCATCCTGGATGCGGACAAGGAAGGGTTCCTGAGGTCCGAAACCTCCCTGATCCAGACCATAGGCCGTGCGGCCAGGAATGTCAACGGCCGGGTCATCATGTACGCCGATAACATAACAACCGCCATGGAGCGGGCTATCAACGAAACCAACAGGCGGCGCAGGATCCAGCATGAGTACAACGTAAGGAACGGCATCACCCCCAGGAGCGTCCAGAAGGCGGTGCACAGCGTGATCGAGGCGACCCATGCCGCGGAGGAGACCAGGGAATACAAGGCCGGCCCGAAGGGCACCGAAACACTCAATGTGGATACCATCATGTCCCTGATAGAGACCATGGAGAAGGAGATGCGCCAGGCGGCCCGGGAACTGGAGTTCGAGAAGGCCGCGGCCCTCCGCGACCGCATCGCCGAACTGCGGCAGTATATTAAATAATAAAATGTCATTGCAAGCGGAACGGATTTCTATCCTGTCATTGCGAGCCTACAGTTCGTTACCATATATTCTAACTTCCAACATCTTACTTCTCACATCAATTTGCGGAGTCAGTCGAGGCTGAACAGCACGTCTCCATATAAGTCCTTGCGGACCTTTATATGCTATTATTGGTGCCATTGCGAGGAACAAAGTGACGAAGCAATCTCGCGCTCTGCTCGCAATGACACGAAAAAGGCCGCGGTCCGCGCGATGACAATAATACTAACAACAGGGGGTTAAGAATGTCCTTTATTCCTGAGAACACGCATCCGGCATGGTCGGACTTCCTTGACGCAAAGACCATGGAAATGCTGAAAGCTATTGAGTCATGCCTGGGAGAGGATATATGTCCGCAAAAGGAAAAGGTGATGAGGTTCCTGACGGTGGATCCCGGGCAGGTCAGGGTGGTTATCCTGGGCCAGGATCCATATCCGGAGTTTGGGGTCGCCACCGGCCGGGCCTTTGAGGTCGGTACGCTGAAATCCTGGAATCAGCCTTTCAGGCAGGTTTCACTGAAGAATATCGTGCGCCTGATATATAAAACCTATAATAATATAGAAGATTACTCCGATATCCCGAACTTCCCGCAAATCCTGCGGGAGATTGAACGCGGCAGTTTTCCCATTGAATCTCCCGCAAGGATATTTGAATCATGGGAGCGCCAGGGCGTGCTGCTTTTGAACATATGGCTCAGCACCAGCGCATCCCGGCCGGGAGCCCACCGCCATATCTGGCATCCCTTCTCGGTAAGGCTTCTGAACTGGCTTTCAAAAAATTACCCTGGGCTGACATGGTTCCTCTGGGGGAAAAACGTCATATCATACAAGTCCGAAATAATGGCGGGCACGCTCATCGAATCCAGGCATCCAATGATGTGCTCATCGGCCTACCCGGACGATTTCCTGAGGTCGGACTGCTTCAGGAACACAATGCAAATCATCAATTGGACCGGAAGATAATGGAGCAATTGGAAGGCATAAGAGTCACGCGCGAGGGTTACCTTATGAAGTGAGATTTCATATGGAGCGTGATCCTTTTGCTGAAAAGAAAATGGCTTCTTTTATCTTTTTTTATTTTATCTCTGGTTTTGGCAGTGGCATATGCAGTGACCCTTTTTGTTCTGCCCGGACACATTACCCTTCTTGCCGGTGAGGATTACACCATCTCCATTCGCTCGCCCCTGTTCCTTCAGGCTTTTACCGACAGCAGCCTCCTGAAGCTCACATACATGGAACAAGAAGCCGTACATGCCTTCGAAAGGCCTTACAAAGTCATGTGCACGGGCGAAGGCCAGGCAGAGATGGAAGTCAGGATTCTGGGTTTTATTCCGGTTAAGACCATCGAGGTGCGGGCCATACCCCAACAGAAGGTTCTTGCCTGCGGTTTTCCCATCGGGGTGAAGCTTATGACCAACGGAGTCATGATCATCAATGTTTCCGGCGTCGTGCTGGATGACGGCAACAGGGTGTCTCCGGCCGAGAAAGCCGGGCTGCTGGCAGGGGACATCATCGTCAGGGCCGGCGGTAAGAGCATTGAAAGTATAAAAGATCTCATATCGGTTATCGAAGAGTCCGGAGGGAACGAAATACCATTGACCTATATCCGCCGGAATGTTAGGTACGATACCTCTGTCAGGCCTGTCAGATCAGCCGAAGACACCCAATACCGGATCGGTATCTGGGTGCGTGACAGCTCCGCAGGGATCGGCACGCTCACTTTCATTGATCCGGAAAGCAGGGTGTATGGCGCGCTGGGTCATGGCATAAGCGACATTGACACCGGCGCTCTGCTCCAGGTTGGTTCCGGCCAGTTGCTGAGATCCAACATAAAGAGCATTAAAAAAGGGGTTAAGGGCACGCCCGGCGAGCTGGAGGGCGACTTCCTGGCAAAAAACCGGGTTATTGGCGACATTGAACTCAACAGTAATTTCGGGATCTATGGCAGGCTGTCAAACGATTTTATCTTTCCCAACGGCCGACCCATATCCATCGGATCCCACAGCTCGGTCCATGCAGGTAAGGCCTCAATCCTGGCCTGCATCCGCGATGACATCGTGGAGGAGTTTGACATAGAGATCGAAAGGATAGCCCGGTGGGATCTGGGCAGCACCAAGAACATGGTTATAAGGATTACCGACAAAAGGCTTCTGAACGCCACCGGCGGCATTGTCCAGGGTATGTCGGGAAGCCCCATCATCCAGGATGGACGGCTGGTCGGTGCAGTGACCCATGTCTTTATCAACGACCCTGAAAGGGGCTATGGCATTTTCATAGAATCCATGCTGCAGCAGGCAAAAACCGTTGCTGCAAAGAGCCATCCCCTTCCGGAAGCATCAGGGTTTTAAATCTGTCGTCACTGTTTTCATTGACAAATGATAAAATTTACGATTTTTCATCCATATTCAGGAAAAATTATGTTTTCATTTCTAATGAATAATGATATAATATTACATTGGTGACTTAGCGGTTATTTTTTCGGGGGGAATAACATGCGGATAGCGGTGGTTGACGGCCAGGGCGGCGGAATGGGTAAAACCCTGGTTGAGAAGATCAGGGAAACCCTGGGGTCCCAGGTTGAAATCATAGCCCTGGGAACCAATGCGCTTGCTACTTCCGCCATGCTTAAGGCAGGAGCCGATGAAGGCGCTACCGGGGAGAACGCCATTGCTGTGAATGCTTCCAAGGTAGATTATATCCTTGGCTCGGTGGGTATTATATCCGCCAATTCCATGCTGGGCGAACTGACCCCAAGGATGGCAGCGGCCATAGCCGAAAGCCCGGCACAGAAGATACTGATACCTTTGAACCGCTGCGGACTTTTGATTGTTGGTACCCGTGATGAACCGCTTATAAAGTACATAGAGGAAGCCGCGGATTTACTCAAGACGATCATTGCAGCAAAATGATGGTCAACCGTACGACTGCTGCGATAGCCTCCGGCTATTGGTGAGGGGAGACCAATAATACAGTCTTAAGGTGTTGCTTCATGAAAAAGACTGTCCGCGAAATCCATGACCTTCTCGACGAGGCCAGGAACCAGATCAATACCGACCCTTCCCTTGCCCGCCAAAAGGCTTCCAAGGCATTAGAGCTTTCCGAATCATGCCAGTACCTGGAGGGAAAGTTCGAAAGCCTGTTTACCCTGGGGCGGATCTCCAATCTCTATAACCAGAACTCCGAATCCATAGGGATATTCGAAAAGTGCTACAAGGCTGCGGAAGCCATGGGTGACGCAAGGCGCAAGGCACTGGCGGTGAATGCCCTGGGTGTTACATATGACCATATGCTGGTCCACTCGAAGGCACTGGAATGTTACCTTGAAGCCCTTGACACCGCGAGGAAGAACAAATTCCAGGATCTTGAGAGCAAGATCCTGAACAATATCGCCTCGATTTTCGCATACCTTAAGGATTTTGAGACCGCGCTGTCCTATCTCCTTGAAGCCTACCAGAAGATACAGGGTACAAATGAACCCACAGCCGTCTTTCTGCGGAACATAGCCGATATCTACCTTGATATGGGCGACTATGAAAAGTGCTACAATTACAGCATCCTGGCCAGGAATGCGGCCTGGCGGGAGAATGACGGGGAGCAGAGAGGCGACGTATATTTCTTCCTGGCCCTCATTTTTGCCCGGAGGAACAGGCTTCGCAGGGCCTTCAGGTATTTCAACCTTGGGTTCAAACTGACTGAACGCAACCACTGCTTCCATTCCTATGCCGAGGGCTGTTATGAACTCGCGAAGATTTTCCATGAGCAAAAGCAGTACGACAGTGCCCTCAAATACCTGGATACGGCCAGGGAGATGGCTTCCCGGTATGGCCATCACCTGCTTCTTAAGGATATACATAAGCTCAGCGCCGAAACATACCGCATGACGGGCGAAACCGAAAATGAAATTGCAGCGCTGAGGGATTATGTTGAAATCAGCACGATGCTGGAATCCAAAGATGTGGACAAGAAAAAGAGTTATGCCCAGATGCAGGTATCCCTGTTTAAAATGCGCAAGGAGCAGGAGTATCTCAGGGCCCAGGTATACAGGGATCCCCTTACCGGTTGCCTCAGTTTCAGGGACTTTGAAAAGACGGTCCGGGGATACTTCAAGAAAGTCGGCGGCCGTGTGGCTGTCATATTCATGGACATGGACAACCTTAAGCCCATCAACGACAGGTATGGGCATGACGCAGGGGACCAGTTCATCATCGAGTTTGCCGAAACCATCAAGGAAGTGCTGGGGGATTCCGGACTGATCTTCAGAAAGGGCGGGGACGAGTTTATCGCCATAAAGCCATTTACGAACCGGGATGAGCTGAAAGGGTTCTATGGCACCCTTTTTGCCCGCCTGTCAAAGGTCAGGATCATCGGGAAAACCCTTACAAATATAAGCTGCAGCATTGGCATCGCCATAGCCCCGGATGACTCAACCGAGCCTTTGGAGCTTGTGAAGATGGCCGATATGGCCATGTACCGCGCCAAGAAAAGTGGAAAAAGATGCTGCTGCTTTTATGGGGATATACATATAAAATTATAGTGGATAGCTTGTTTGTTTCAGGAGGATTAATGCCAGGCGGTGATACGCAGACGCAGCTTCGGCGCATACGGCTTGAAAGGCCGAGGATCATAGATATTCCGGGCATGAAGGAATACCCGGAACTGGTTCAGGGCTTTACCACGCGCTTTGGAGGGGTCAGCAGGGGTCCTTACGAGTCTTTGAACCTCAATTTCTACAGGGAGGATGATCCCTCCCGGGTCATGGAGAATTTCCGGCTGCTTTCCGGGGAACTGGGAGTGCCACTTGAGGATATGGTCCTGTCCAAGCAGGTCCATGGCTGCCGCATACTAAGGGTTGACGACTCCCACAGGGGTATGGGGATTGTCCGGGAAAGGTCCTATGGCCCTGTGGACGGGCTGACCACCGATATACCCGGAATTATGCTGGTTACCTATTATGCCGACTGCGTGCCCCTGTATTTTTATGATCCTGTGAGGAAAGCCATTTGCCTGTCCCATTCGGGATGGAAGGGCACCCTGCTCGATATGGCCGGCGAATCGGTTAAGGCCATGGAGACATACTATGCCAGCCGTCCGGAGGATATCCGGATCGGTATAGGACCCCATATCCGGTCCTGCTGCTTCGAGGTGGGGGACGATGTGGCCGGCCTGTTCTTTGACAGGTATCCATGGGCAGAAAAAACTGCCCGGAAGAGCCAACGGGGCAAATGGCACATTGACCTGGAAAACATAATCAGGGAGAGCCTTTTAACCTACGGAATAATAGCAGAACATATTTGCTCATGTCAAATCTGCACCAAATGTGAGCATGACGTATTTTTCTCGCACCGGGGAAGCGGGGGCAGAACCGGAACCGGGGCGGCTTTACTGATGATGAGGAGCATTGTATGAAAAAAACAGCCATAGTTTTGTTGATCCTTTCGCTTGTCGCAGGCCTGGGAGGCTGCGGCCAGCAGTTGATCGATCAGGACGATTACCCCTATTATACCGGCCGCGAAGAGATGCCTGTTTTGTCCCAGGATTCAGGCCCTGCCCAGGGCGGGCGTCTCAGGCTTTTCATGACAACGCCGGATTCACTGAATCCTCTCTATACACTCAACCCATATATCCGGGAGCTTTCTCTGTTCGTGTTTGATTCCCTGTTCGCGCCGAGCGGCGAGGACAGTTGCGTGAACGTACTTGCCGATTCCTGGCAGCTTTCCGAGGACGGGAAGACCCTGGACATAAGGCTGCGGGACAGGATCAGGTACCATGACGGTTCGGAGTTTTCCGCAAAGGACGTGGAGTTTACCATCGAGGCCATAAAGAAGGCAGGGTCCAGGAGCCCGTATGCGGACTATGTCAGGAATATCGACAGCGTCAAGGTGTCCGACAGGCTGAACATCCGCATCATCTTCAAGAAAGCTGATCCAAATTATCTTCTGAAGCTCACCTTCCCCATCCTTCCGAAGCATGTGTTTGAAGACTGGCCTGTTGACGAGTATGATCCTGACCGTAAGCTGGTGGGAACAGGCGCATACAGGTATGATTTCTTCAAAGACGGTGTAATATCCCTGTCCCGCAATGATGACTGGTGGTTTGTTTCGGCGCCCGATGGCCCGGGGCATCCTGTCTGGATCGACGGGATAGATTTCATTGTCTATGACGGGGATTATGAAATGATGACCGCTTTTCAGAAGAACATCATAGATCTCGCCTTTGTCAGCGGGAGTAACATGGATTCTTACTCCAACAGGTCCGACATACTGTACAGCCAGTTTGTTGGAAACCGTTTCGAGTTTATTCTCCTTTCCGACAGGGGCGCAGACGGCAGGAAGATGGAGAACCCTGAGTTCAGGAGCGCGCTTCTCAGGTACCTGGCCGGATGTATGGTCATGGATCCGCTGGAAACCGGAGTTTCGGCCGTTACCGAAGTCCGCTGGGGCAGGGAGACCGCGGATAAGGAGGATACGCTGGCAGCCCTGGAGGAACTGGGAATGGTATATGACGAGAAGAAAAACATCCTTTATACATATCGCAACGGCGTCAGGACGCAGCTTTCCCTTGGCATCAGGTGCAACAGCCTGGACCTTGACAGGCAGATTGCGGCAGAATGGATCCAGTCGGCTCTTCAGCAGATAGGAATAAACGCGGTTGTTGAGAATGCTGACGAGGAGGCTGAAATCAAGGCCATTTCCAATGGAAGGTTCGACATTATGATCCTTGGAAGCCGCATCCCGTATTATTCCAACCTGACAGAAACCCTTGACCTTTTAGGCAAAAGCCTGGGTGTTGAAGACGAGGAGGCCGTAATCATGCCGCTTTACCGTCAGCGTGAAGCCGTGCTTTTCAGCATTGATGTCAGGGGGGCTAAGAAGCCGTTTTGGAAGAATATCTACAATGGATGGACGGAATGGTACATTGTCCGGTCCGAATCGGAAAAATGACAGCCCGAGGTACGTCATGTGTGAAAACGGTTTGGATAAGATCAGTTTCAGAAACGTAGGCCCGCGGGACATGGCATGCCTGGAGAAGTGGTATTCCATGACCGATGAACTGGGTTATGCCACGGGATTCAAGAACCTCGGCGAAGTCAGGGAAAGGATAACATCCCAACCCATGATATCCATGATGATAACCGTCGGAGATGACCAGGCCGTGGGGTTCATATGCTGTGAACCGCGAAGCCTGGATGGAAATAAAATTGTATGGATACATATCATAATGGTTGATCCGGCCTGGCAGAACCGGGGCATAGGCACCCGGGCGGTCAGTAAACTCCTGGACTGTTTTGAAACCAGGGGTTACGCGGATGTGATAGCCTCGGTCTCAGAGCAGAACAAGCGGGGTCTCAGATTCTGGGAGAGGATTGGTTTTATTCGGTCCCCGGCCATGGAAAAAATGCTGGATGAATCCGGAACCAGCGGTGTAGCCATCATGAGGAGGAGTCTGGCCGGGAGCCGGCTTTAAAAGCGGGGGGAACTGCAGACTATAATCTCTGCTGCGGGGTTGCCGCCATGAAAAGACCATTGGCAGTATCGGCAGTTGCCCTTGTTATCGGAATAATAATTGCTGAAAAGGTGCCCTCATTCATTCACGGTTTGTGTGCGGTGATCCTTGTCTGCATTGCCGCCTGTCTTGCCTGGCGCCGGATCACCTGCAGATCTCCATTTCTTCTTCTTGCCCTTCCGTTCCTGGTATCAGGTTTTTTACTCCATCATTACAATTCACGTGCCGTCAGCACCAGGTTCCTGCCCTGGCTGGGCCGCAAGGTGGTTGTTGAGGGCTCGATCCATGATGAGCCTGTCTTCTCGGATGGCAGGATTACATTCACCCTTTCGGTTGATACCGTCATTGAAAACGGAGTGGCAACCCCGATCCGGAAAGGAAAGATAAGGGTCAGGGTATACAGCGACAATCCCCTGGATGAGTTGCGTTACGGCAGAATGGTGCAAATCAGCGCCGAGGTGGAAATACCGGCGGGACAGCGCAACATCGGGGGATTTGACTACAGGCGCTATCTTGCTGCAAGGGGCATATCGGGTGTATGCAGCATAAATCCATTGCAACTGAAGGTTTTGGAAGGCAACCGCGGCTTTTTCCTCAAGTCCGCGGGATATGCAGTGCGCAAAGGCATACTGGACGCCCTGTATAAAACTATGTCCCGGCAGGAAGCTTCTGTGGCTGCCGGGATGCTCATCGGCTATACCGATGAGATGCCTGAAAGCCTGGAGGAAGCCTTCAGGAAGGCCGGGCTGTCCCATATTATGGCGGTATCCGGCGCCAACCTGGCTTTTTTGCTGCTTCCGTTCATCTGGCTTTTGAAACGGATCGGGTTGAATCCCAGGTGGGCTTCAGTAATTTCGCTGCCAGTAATGCTTATATACGTTTTTGCTACGGGTATGGAAGCATCTGTTATCCGTGCTGCTATTATGGCAGGGATAATGCTCCTGGGTATGATTATCTGGCGGCAAACTGATTTCTTTTGTTCGATATCGGCATCGGCCATGCTGATCCTGCTTTCAAACACCTTTATGCTGTTTGACACAGGGTTTATCCTTTCCTACAGCGCGAGCATATCCCTGGTGGTGTTCTACAAACCCATTTTTGACAGGCTGCCTGCCAAAATCCCCAAGGTGATCAGGGATACCCTGGCTGGTACGTTATCTGCGCAGCTGGGGGTGATCCCTGTCATAGCCGGAACCTTCAATACTTTTTCTGTGGTCAGTATTCTTGCCAACCTGGCGGTAGTTCCCATAACCGGGGTGCTCACGACGCTGACTGCCATCCTGGCGGTCCTCTGGTTCGTATTCCAGCCTGTATGCCATGCGCTGGGTTTGGCAGCATCCTTTATAATCGGTGTTATTCTCGGCGTTACCCGGACGATTTCATCCCTGCCCTGGGCTGAGCTGGACATAGCGACGCCGGGTTTCTTACTGACAGCCGGGTATTACCTTATCCTGCTGGCAATACGCTATGGCATCCCCTGGATGGAGAGAAGGGTACAGGACCTGCGCCCTTCCGCCGCGGACAAGCCAGGCAATGCCGTCAGGGAAATGGAACAGGGATATGACGGTAAGGGCAAGCCGGAAGAAAACAAGTCTGAAAAAAGCAGAAGGAAACGCTTCGGCTGGCTTGTCCCATGCATACTGGCTTTCTATGGAGTCATGATCCTGTTGGACATGGTCCCTTCCGGAAAGCTTGAGATATACTTCGCCGATGTGGGGCAGGGGGATTGCAGCATTATCAGGACCCCGTCAGGAAAGAGCATTATCGTAGACGGCGGCGGAAGCGTCTACGACGATGAGAGTTCCTATACGGGAGAAATGATTGTGGTCCCCGTACTGTACGACCTGAAAATCACCCGGATTGATGTCATGGTGGCAACCCACGGCCATGCCGACCATATCAAAGGCCTTAAGAGCGTCATTGACAGCATGAGGGTCAAAAGGCTGGTGGTGGCCGACGCGGATGACAGCGAAATGAACGAACTGACCGATTATGCCAGGAGCAGGGGAATCCCGGTGGAGCGGGCGGACCAGGATGATATTGTCTATTCGGAAGACGGCCTTATGCTGACAGCCATCTATCCCCTTGACGACAAGACGCGGATACCCTCGGGCAGGACAGCCAGCGCCAATGAACTCTCCCTGGTGATAAGGCTGGATTATGCCGGGTTCAGCGCAGTTTTTACAGGTGATATCGGCTCGCCCGCCGAGAACCTTATCCTGGGACAGGAGGCGCTGGATTGCGACCTGATAAAGGTTCCACACCATGGGTCAAAGTATTCCTCCGGCGCCGAGTTCGTCAGGCAGGCGAGTCCGGCTATCGCCGTCATAAGCGTGGGCAAAAACAGGTATGGACACCCTGACGGTGAGGTAAAGAAACGGTATATGTCGGCAGGAGCCAGGATCTACGAAACCCTTCACCACGGAGGGATCATGGTAAGCGTGGATCCCCGCAAACCCGGGCAAGTCTCGGTCCGGACCGTGATCAAGGAATAAACCACGGGGACGGTTCAGACCAGGGGGACGGTTCCTCTGGTTCGAACCAAGGGGACGGTTCCGCTGGTTTGCTTTTTTGCTTGTCGGGGCGGTTGGAATGAGGTAAAGTATTGATTAAGGATTGGTCATAAGGCAGCAAATAATAAGAGCAATACAGCGCTAATAAAGCAAAGGGCAGGTGTTACGCATGAGCAGGGCAGATCTGATCTTCATCGATATGTGCAAAGATATTCTTGAGAACGGTTTTTCCGACGAAGGCCAGGATGTAAGGCCCAGATGGCCGGATGGCGCGCCAGCCCACACAATTAAAAAATTCTGCGTGGTCAACCGGTATGACCTCTCGGAAGAGTTCCCCATCATGACATTAAGGCCGACGAACTTCAATAAGGCCATAGATGAGATTCTCTGGATCTGGCAGAAAAAGTCCAATAATATCCACGACCTGAACAGCCATATATGGGATTCCTGGGCCGATGAAAACGGGTCCATCGGGAAGGCGTACGGCTACCAGCTGCGCATCAGGCATCGCTACAAGGAAGGCGAGTTTGACCAGGTGGACAGGGTCCTGTACGACCTTAAGCATAATCCCTACAGCAGGCGGATAATAGTCAACATGTACAATCATGCCGACCTGATGGAAATGAACCTGTATCCCTGCGCCTACAGCATGACCTTCAACGTCACCGGCAGGAAGCTGAACGCCATCCTGAACCAGAGGTCCCAGGACGTACTTGTAGCCAACAACTGGAACGTGGTCCAGTATGCAGTCCTTGTGCATATGTTTGCCCAGGTCAGCGGGCTGGAACCTGGCGAACTGGTCCATGTCATCGCCGATGCCCATATCTACGACAGGCATATTCCCCTGGTGAAGGAACTTATCAGCAGGGAACCCTACCCGGCGCCCAGGTTCATAATTAATCCGGATATCAGGGACTTCTACGAATTCAAGGTCTCCGACTTCAGTCTTGAAAACTATGTTGCCGGACCCCAGATAAAGAACATCCCTGTTGCCGTCTGACATAATTATGGAGGTTTCCGATGGACCGTCATTACAGATACGACCTTATACTCATTGCCTCGGCCGACAGGAACTGGGGCATAGGGCTTGGCAACAGGCTCCTTAAAAGAATACCCGAGGACATGAAGCGCTTTGCCCAGCTGACCAGGGGGAATACGATCGTGGTAGGCCGCAGGACACTGGAATCCTTCAAGGACTCAAAGCCGCTTCCTGACAGGACCAATGTGGTGCTGACACGTGATCCGGATTACCAGTGTCCCGGGGCGGTTGTAGTGCATGATATTGATGAACTGATGTCCGCCATAGGCGGCTTTGAAGGCAAGGTTTATGTGTGCGGCGGAGAATCGGTCTACCGGCTGCTTCTGGACTATTGCTCCCTTGCCCTCGTTACCAGGATAGACGCTGAGTTTGAAGCCGACACCCGCCTTCCCGATCTTGACAGCGACAGCCGGTGGGTCAGGGAGGAAACGGGCGAATGGCAGGAAAGCAGCGTCGGAGTAAGATTCCGGTATGACAGCTATAAGAGACGCAACTGGGTCCATACTCAAAGTAGAACGTAAACCTTGACAGACTCTGCGATAATGGCTATATTCATTATAAAACCAAATATCCGGCGATGAGGAAGAGGAGTAGGCAATAACGCCCTTCAGAGAGGAAGCGCCCTGGCTGGAAGCGCTTCCGGGAAAGTGTTGCTGAAGGTCGCTTCCGAGCCTGGCGGTCGAACCGTTGGCATCCGTTCCGGTGCCGGCTATGTAGGCCCCATCGGGTAGGAACCGTTAGATTCCTGTCAAGTGCCCGTACCAACTGCGGTTACGGGAACTTTGGTGGTACCGCGGAAACAACTTTCGTCCAAAGGTTTGGATGAAAGTTTTTTTAATGAATGGGAGAGAAAATGACTGTATTGAAGATAGCGGCCATCCTTCTGATAGTAATAGGCGCTGCTGTAAACTATGGCGCGGGATATATTGTGAAGCGCCTGTCGCTGAGCCAGCGCATTACTGTGAAGGAAGCCCGGGAATTTACCGATGAAGCCCTGGAAGAGTATAAAAGGATGAAGGCGCTTTCCTTGGTCAAGCTGATCGGGCTGTTCATCTTTATACCCGGGGTAGTGCTTGTTTTTGTTGCCTTCAGGTAATATGCCATATGACATAAATAATTCATACGCATTTTAGCATGAAAGGGTTGGGAATATGCGGATAAACGACATCGAAAAGACTTATGATCCCGCAAAGGTAGAGGAAAAAACTTACCGGAGATGGCTTGAGAAGGATTACTTCCATGCCGAGGTTGACCCGGCAAAGGAACCCTACTGCATAGTGATTCCACCTCCGAACATAACAGGCCAGCTCCATATGGGGCATGCCCTGAACAACACCCTGCAGGATATCCTGATCAGGTTCAGGAGGATGCAGGGGTATAATACCCTGTGGCTGCCCGGCACCGACCATGCCAGCATTGCCACCGAGGTCAAGATCGTGGAGAAGATGGCCGAGGAAGGCCTTACGAAGGAAGATGTAGGCCGCGAGGAGTTCCTCAGAAGGGCATGGAAATGGAAGGAAGAATACGGCGGGCGCATCGTTGAGCAGCTTAAGAAGCTGGGAAGCTCCTGCGACTGGAAGCGCGAGCGCTTTACCATGGACGAAGGCCTGTCCAAGGCCGTGCTGGAGGTTTTCATAAGGCTCTATGAAAAAGGCCTGATCTACAGGGGTGAAAGAATCATCAACTGGTGCCCCTGCTGCGGCACTTCCCTGTCGGATGCCGAGGTGGAGTACGAGGAAAAGGAAGGCAGTTTCTGGCACATCAAGTACCCTGTGGTCGGCAGCGACGCTTACCTGGAGATAGCGACGACGCGTCCCGAGACAATGCTGGGCGATACCGCGGTGGCTGTACATCCGGATGATGAGAGATATAAAGACCTGGTCGGAAAGAAAGTCATGCTTCCGCTCATGAACCGCGAGATACCCATTATTGCCGACGAATACGTCCAGCGGGAGTTCGGGACCGGCGCGCTCAAGGTAACTCCGGCCCATGACCCCAATGACTTTGAGATCGGACTCAGGCATAATCTTGAAATGATCAATGTCATGAACCCTGACGCCACCATAAATGAGAATGGCGGGAAATACGCCGGCCTTGACAGGTATGAGGCAAGAAAACAGGTGGTCAAAGACCTTGAAGAGCTCGGGCTGCTTGTAAAGGTTATGCCCCACCATCATAACGTGGGCGCCTGCTACCGCTGCAACACCGTCATTGAGCCAAGGGTGAGCCGCCAGTGGTTCGTGAAGATGAAACCTCTCGCAGAGCCGGCCATTGAGGCGGTCAAAAACGGAACTATAAAGTTTGTGCCCGAACATTTTTCGAAGATCTATTTCAACTGGATGGAGAATATCCAGGACTGGTGCATATCAAGGCAGCTCTGGTGGGGCCACAGGATTCCCGCGTACTACTGCGATGACTGCGGCCATGTAACCGTAGCCCAGGAGGCGCCTGCAGTTTGCCCGAAATGCGGATCGACCCGGATCCGTCAGGATGAGGATGTCCTTGATACCTGGTTCAGTTCGGCCCTGTGGCCGTTCTCGACCCTCGGATGGCCCGAGAAGACGCCCGAACTTGAGTATTTCTATCCCACCAGCGTCCTCGTGACAGCTTATGACATCATCTTCTTCTGGGTAGCCAGGATGATATTCTCCGGACTGGAGCAGATGGGAAGGGAGCCCTTCAGGTATGTCCTGATCCACGGCCTTGTCCGCGACGCCCTGGGAAGGAAGATGTCCAAGTCCCTGGGCAACGGCATAGATCCGCTGGATGTCATTGATAAATACGGCACCGATGCCCTGAGGTACGCGCTCACCGTCGGGACCTCGCCCGGCCACGACCTGCGCTTCTCCGACGAGAAGCTGGAAGCCAGCCGCAACTTCGCCAACAAGGTATGGAATGCCTTCCGCTTTGTCATGATGAATTTCGACGAGAACGCCGATTTCACGAAGGTTGACCGGAACAGGTTCACCACTGCCGATAAATGGATCCTGAGCCGGATCAACACGGTTGCCAGGGAAGTCACCGAGAACCTGGAACGCTTTGAACTAGGCATCGCCTTGCAGAAGATATACGATTTCATATGGGATGAATTCTGTGACTGGTACATCGAACTGGTGAAGCCGCGCCTGTATGATCAGGAGGCTCCGGGACGTCTCGAGGCCCTGTATGTCCTCAACGAGGTGCTCAAGAACGCCATGAAACTCCTCCACCCGTTCATGCCTTTCATCACCGAGGAGATTTACAGCCATCTCATCACTCCTGATGAGAGCATCATGATCTCCAGGTGGCCCGAGTACCGGGAAGGGGTACTGTATCCCGAAGAGGAGCGGATCATGAGGGTTATCATGGACGCCATCCGCGGCATACGCAACAGGCGGCTTGAGATGAATGTTCCCGTCACCCGTAAGGCGAAGGCCATATTTGTCACAACAGACCCTGTCCTGGCTGCGGCCGTTGACAGGGAAGCGCCAACATTCAAGCGCCTTGCTTCACTTTCCGATACGGTGGTAAGAAAGGATAAGGAAGGCATTGCCGATGACGCGGTAACCGTCGTGGTTGAAGGGATGGAAGTATTCCTGCCCCTTGAGGACCTGATCGACATAGAAAAGGAAATTGAACGGCTGGAGAAGGAGAAAGCCAGCCTTGAGGCGGAACTGGAGCGCGCGGAGAAGAAACTTGGCAACGAAGGCTTCATCGCAAAAGCGCCAAAGGCTGTCGTGGATGCCGAAAGGGAGAAGGAAGCCAAGTACCGCGATATGTACCGCAGGGTTACCGAAAGGCTTGAAGCTATAAGGAGAAAATAGGCTACAACCGGTTTCAGGGGAGGTTGGCAAATATGGGTGACGGATCCAAGTTCAGTCCCGACATGGAAGCAGGCCAGGAGGATGGCAGGCTGATGCGGTATCAGCTTGAGTACCGCCTGGTTCCTCCCGGCGGCGCCCCCTCCTCTGAAACGGGTACGGCATGCTTTCTTGAGGAAACGCTTGAAATCCGGGGTGACTCCGGAAGGATAATGTCCATACCTGTCCGGGAGATTGCATCGTTTGAAGCAGGGGATTACAGGATCGGTCTGAACCTGCAGTCCGGCGTTTTCCTGGAACTGTATTATCTCGGACGTTATTTCAGCGATTTTGCCGATAAATTGACAGATGTCCGGAACAGCGTCATAAAAAAGGACCTCCTGATGCATGAAAAACTGCTTTTTACAGCAGAGGACGTCCAGTACAGGTACATGGAAAAGGCGGGCGGTGAAGGCCAGGCCGAAACCTGTGATGTCCAGGTAACCGAAACAGCCCTGATCATTGCCGAGCCCGAAGGCAACCACCTGAGAGTGCCCCTCAGCTATGTAAAAGAGATTGTTGATGAGGATTATTCCCTCCATGTCCTGGCGGAAACCGGAGACCGCATTGTGCTGTCCATGCTTGGACGGCAGAGGGAACCCCTTCTGCTCAATATGGAAAAGGCAATCAAAAACCTGGAGGTTAAGGCGCGCGAGCTTTGCCGGGACCTCTTCCCCGATGCCGGCGGCGCCTTGCCGGAGCGCCTGGCGGTTTTGTTCAGGGATGGCCGCGCCGTTTCCAGAAAGACCCTGGATGGCCTGGCTCCCGGTATGTGGGAGAGGATGGAGGAAAGGCTTGAAGCCTTTGGAATCAGGAAAAGCTATGATTTTCTCAAAAGGTTCAACGATACCGGGTATGGGGCTATCGGCTTCAAACGCGGCCTGATGGGAGACCTGACAGGGGAGTATGTCTGGCTGCTGATACCTGTCCGGGGGAACCGGGGACGGATGATAGCCCTGGAGGCAGGAAGCGACGGGGGGACAGGCGGAAAGGCCACCTATTTCTTCAGGGTGCCGGACGGATATGACGACGGGGATTCCCTGGAGGAGTACATACAGCTCCTGAACTACAACCTCCTTGTTATCAATTTCAGGCGCGAACCGATCTATCTGCGCGAAGAGATGCTTGAAAAACCCGCCTATAAGCACTACCGGTATGCCATAGAAAAGCTTCCTTCCCTGAGATTCTTAAGGGCTTGGTTCTCAGGAAGGGTGGCGCACAGTTCCGAGGAGGCATGGAGAGGGAAGTTGACCAGCTTATAAACGGATAAAAAACTTCCTTAAAATCAGTATTTTGTTGCATGGTTCCGCTTCCGTTTCTGCCCATTATATGGTAATATTTTAACAGATCCAGCATTGGCTGCCGCGCGTGGGACTTTTCAACCCTGCGCCGTGAATATGTTAAGGAACAGGTAGATGATTTATGGCTGATTACAAGCATCCCTGCATGTATTGCGAGAGGTTTATCCCAGCTGATTCCAGGATCTGTCCCTACTGCGGAAGCCATGATCCTTTCGTAAGGCGCTGTCCCAAATGCCGCAACCCCGTTGAGGCGGACTATGCCAGGTGCCCGGGTTGCGGTTTTCTTCTTCGGGTCATATGTCCCTACTGCGGGCAGGAAACCTTCACAGGCAACCAGTGTGATCATTGCAAGGGCAGGCTGACTGTCAGATGTTCCAATCCCAAGTGCGGATATGAGCAGTATCCTGCTTCTGAAAAGTGCATCAAGTGCAACAAGCCTTTGAGATAAGTATAAATGACGGGGGAGGTTTTTTCTGTGCCATTGACATCTTTTACGCGAAATTATGAAGACAACAGCACCGAAGCAGGATTCCAGTTCACGTTCTATTGTGACCTGTGCCATGACGGGTACAAATCGGAGTTTATCGAATCACAGACCTACAAGAAGGGCTCCCTCTTCCGCGGTCTGTCACGCGGCCTTTCCATAGGCGCTTCGCTGCTGGGCGCCCACAATTTGGGGTATAACGTGGAACGCGGCGGCAGTGTTTTAAGTGAAAGATTCCAGGGCATGTCACCGGAATGGCACAAGGAGCATGAACGCGCCTTCGAGATTGCCCAGAACGAGGCAAAGAGGCACTTTCACAGATGCCATAAATGCAGGCAGTGGGTTTGCGAGTCTGATTTCAACGAAGAGGAAGGTCTCTGCGTGGAGTGCGCTCCCCGCATGAATGTTGAGATCGTCCATGCCAGGTCGCAGAAGATGGTGGAGGATATCCAGCAGAAGGCAGCCAATACCGTAGTGTTTGACGGCAAGATCGAGAGCAAGCAGATCACCTGCCCCCAGTGCGGCAAACCTACCGGTCAGGGTAATTTCTGCAACAACTGCGGCGCGTCGCTGAAACAGAAGAAGTGTCCCAGGTGCGGAACCTTAAGCCCCTTAGGGATCCGTTTCTGCGGCGAATGCGGCAACAAGCTGGAATAGGCGGCGAACGGTTTCAGAACCGATGTGATCTGAAAGGACATGCCGTGAATTCGGCAGCTTGTATTGTTTATATAATGATAATAAAAGGACTGTGTTGCTACAGTCCTTTTCATTGGCCGGAAAGCTTCCTCTTTTTTTATTGTTACGGTCCCAAAATTATATTTTATTTCAACTTGATTAAAATATGATTATCGGGATTCAATTATGACTGCAAAAGTGCTATGATATACTTTGCCATTTTTCTGCAAGGTTTATACAGATATTATTCAAGGGGGTGTGCGCATGTTCGGAAGCAAAAGGGCAAGGATTCTCATCAGTTTACTGTCAACCATGTTTGTCGTTTTCTCAAGCCTTATGTTCTTCCAGAACCTTTCCGTGGGAAATGCGGATAACAACCCCGGTATCCCCGATGATAACACCCCTTCGGAGCAAACTCACGAGCCAGCCCAGGAAACCGAACCCCCGGACGAAACCCCGCAGCCCCATGAACTGCAGTTGACCAACAACCAGAGGTATTTCGAGCCGCTGGTTTCCCCCAACAGCATTAATGTCATGATTACCGGGTCCGATGTGGTAGGCTGGAATTTCGACACCATAATGATCCTGAGCATCGACAAGGATAACAAGGCTATCAGGATGATCAGCTTTCCGCGGGATATCTATATAGATTACAGCGATTTCGTAAAGGATGAGCTAAGAAAAAAGAAGCCTTCCTACCTGACAGAGAAGGGGATAGAAAAAATAAATGCGGCCCCGGCGATAGGCAACGCCATCGAATACAAAAAGAACGTGGGAAGGTTCCAGAAGCCTTACATCGATTTCCTGTGCGATCTCATCGAAGAGATTTTCGGCATTCATATCGATGATTATGCCTATGTAAAGGTGCAGGGAGTCAGGAACATCGTCGACTATTTCGGGGGAGTATGGATCAATGTGCCCATCCTGATGAATTATGTCGACCCTGTCCAGAACCTTGATATCTATATTGAACCTGGGTATCAGCGCCTTAACGGAAAGCAGGCCGAAGGCTTTTTGCGGTTCAGGCAGGGGCTGGATGAGCATGGGGTTATGATTAACCATGGGGACATCTACAGGAAGAAAAACCAGATAGCCTTTATGCAAGAATTCATAAAGCAGAAGGTTACCCTTTCCAACCTGGCGAGGATTAACGAAATAGCCGAAATGATCCAAAGGAATATCATCACCAGCGTTACGGACCTGGAAACCATAATATCCTATGGCGCCCTGGCCGAAGAGGCCGTCAGGAATGAATACGTGATGGAAAGCGTTGATATAAAGTTTGAAGACAAGAGAATCAATGGCCTGGAGTATATCGTTATAAAGCAGGCTGAAACAGGATCATGACAATCCTCTGCTTATGGCGCGAATCCGCCTGAGATCCAAAACTGTGAAAGGAAAAACAGCCGAAAAGGAAGAAAAAGGCGTTTGGCAACCGGTCATCCGCCGTGTTAAACTGGGTTTCCGCCGGTAAATCCGGTCGTAAAAAGCTGTCGAAAAACACAGAAAACCCGGTTGACAGCAAAGCCGGTTGGTGATACACTTTATTACCGCCGGAAACATAGGATTTAAGCGAAAAATTAATCGAAATTAAGGGTAAAAAAGCCCTTGACAACAAAACGATCCGATGGTAAGATAATAAAGCTGCCGCCGGTCGGGTAAACTCCCTGAAACGGTGACAGGAAGCCGAAATAGGGCGGCATGGACATTGAAAATTGAACAGTGTATGATGTAAGGAACTCGTTAATGAAGTTCATGGATTACGGTGAATCCATGGACGCCTTGAGTAATTCAGCTGCTTGGCCAAGACAAGCAGACGGAAAACGCAAAGAATGTAAGTTCTG
>JAAXZX010000101.1 GCA_012719645.1 Clostridiaceae bacterium | reverse complement strand
TCCCCAGAACATGGCCGCGCCGTGCTGGCATTTCAGATCCCCGGCACAGATGCCGCAGCCTTCGGTCTTAATCAAAATGTCGTCATCCCCGCACTCCGGCACCGGATATTCGGGTTCATACCTGTAATCGCTGGCGCTGTATGCAACCAGCGCTTTCATTGTTTTTGGAACAGTCATGACTTAAATCCCCCCAATAATATTAATGATTTGGTAAAAATGACCAAAATACTTCCATAATCGTTCATCATAATTATAACAACCGACGAAAGATGACACAATGTAATATATTTACGATCTCTTTCTCTTTTCTATGGTGTTCCCCCTTTTTTATTGACATTAATCAAAAAGATGCTATACTTCAAATGCGACATCATAAAAGATTCATGAATCTGTGAACACAGCAGTGTCCCATTTTTAGTACATCTTTTCCGGCATACGGGACCAGGCTGCTGACAGCTTACATCACGTTTGCTTGTTTCGTATCGACATAATTACGGTATTGTCTGTGGGTGCGGAAAATGGCTGAACTGGTTTATTCGAAAAGTATCAAGCATATATTTCACACCGATGTTCTAGTCGTGGGGGGGGGACCCGCAGGCTTTGCCGCCGCTGTGGCATCGGCACGCAACGGAGCAGATACATTGCTACTGGAGCGTGCCGCCATGCTGGGCGGAATGGCCACCGCAGGATTGGCTGGCCCGTTCATGACCTGTTATGATAATGACGGCGAGGAACAGATAGTCAAAGGGATCTTTGACGAGCTCTGCCGAAGGACCGAGGCCAGGGGAGGGGCCATACACCCGTCAAAGGTGGAAGGCATGACCTCCTTTTCTTCATATTACTGGGCAAGCCACAGGCATGTAACCCCTTTCCAGTCCGAAGTACTTGCCGTGGTCATGGATGAAATGCTTCTTGAGTCAGGAGCCCAGGTTCTTTTCAATGTTCAGGCAGTAGATTGCGTTGTCAATAACGGCAAGGTTGAATACGTCATTGCGGCCATGAAGGAAGGTCTTGCCGCTATTAAGGCCAAAACTGTTATTGACTGCACAGGGGATGCCGATGTGGCTTATTTTGCAGGTGTACCCACCTGGCTTGGCGACAGGCAAACCCGTGTGATGCAGCCTGCATCGCTTTTTTTCGAAGTGGGCAGCATAGACAGGGATAAGTTCCTGCCGCGGCGCTTGCCCTCCGTGACGGAGTGAAGCCCGGGGATGTGGATATTGACAAGCTGCGCGGCACATTGGTGGAACAGGGCGCTGTCATAAAGGACTGAAGGTTAACCGCAGCGTTTTGAAAACGCTGTTGCAATAATCGTTATTATATAGTTGAATATTTTGGGGGGGCGAATATGAAAGCACTTCAAAAGAAGTATGATGTTGTCGTCATTGGCGGAGGGCCCGGCGGGCTTCCTGCCGCCATCAGGGCAAGCCGCAACGGCGCAAAAGTTCTCCTGGTCGAGAAAAATGGATTTCTGGGCGGTAACCTGACCATAGGCCTTCCTTTATTAGGCTATCTGGACATGGACGGGAAGCCCGTAACCGCAGGGTTTGCCCAGGAACTTGTGGATGCGCTGAGGGAACGCAATGCATGCACCGAGCACATTTTCTGTCCAAATCATAATTCCATAACGCTTTATGATCACGAAATCTTCAAGATCATTGCATTTGAGAAATGTCTTGATGCCGGTGCGGAGATTTTGCTGCACACCCAGCCCATCGATGTGAACTTGGAGAATGGCAGGATCAAATCGGTTATTCTATTTGGAAAGGGCTATCGCATCGAGGTTGAAGCCAGTGTGTTCATAGACGCCACCGGCGACGGGGATCTGGGCTATCTTTCCGGAGCCCGCTTCAGCATGGGCCAGAAGGATACCGGTGTCCTCCAGCCTCCCACGGTGATGTTCACGCTGGGGAACGTGGATACGGACAAGGTCATCGACCTGGTGGCCAAAGACCCTGAGCAGATGCGTTTCTGCGATACCATCGACACAGATATCAACAAGTATAACGCCGAGTATTTCCGCAATAACCCCTATCATGTCTTTGTGGGCCTGAGGAAGCTGTTTCTTGAGCTTAAAGCCAGGGGCGAACTGCCTGTTGACCGCGACACGCTGATCTATATAAAGAGCCTTATTCCTGGCGAGGTCCATATGAACTGCACCAGGCACCTGGGCATAGACGGAAGCAATGTTTTCGACCTGACCCGCGCCGAGATAGATGGGCACCTGCAGATATCCAGGCTGGTGGAAACCCTGAAGAAATATGTACCTGGCTTTGAAAACTGCTATATCACCAACATATACTCCAACCTGGGTGTCAGGGAAACCAGGCGTTTCGCAGGTATCAAACAACTGACCGAGGATTGCATAATGAACGGCGAGGCGCCAGATGACACGGTTGCCCTGGGCGCCTACATCATCGATATACACGACGGCACGGGCGGCGGCACCATAGTAAAGCATATCAAACCCTACGGCATCCCGTATGGCTGTATGGTGAGCAGTGATATTGACAACCTCATGTTCAGCGGAAGGTGCATATCCATGGACGCCGTTGTAATGAGCTCAGCCCGTGTAATGCCAACCTGCATGGCCATTGGCGATGCTGCCGGTGTCGGCGCCGCACTGGCTGTCAAACACGGTATACTGCCCGGCGATGTAGATGTCAACGAGGTTCGGGCTATCCTCCGCAAAGCCAGCGTCATCCTGGAACCGGCAAAATAGGTTTGGTTTTAAAGCTGGCAGTATATCTTCTCGGAGGAACTGGCTAAAAACCTGCTCCAGCCCGTCCCTGATATACGGGGTGCGCCTTCGTTCAGGCGCACCCCGGGACTTAAGCACAATCTCAACCGTCCATATAATATCCTGATGGATATACAAGAAAGGAATGATGACAATGAAGCAGGCAATCATGATAAGCCCCGGACACATAGAGTACAGGGATGTACCCAGACCCGAGGTCGGCGCCGGGCAGATTGAAGTCAGGATGAAGAACATAGGCGTATGTGGATCTGATATCCATGTATGGCACGGAAAGCACCCTTACACCTCCTACCCGGTAGTACAGGGCCACGAGGTTTCCGCGGTGGTTACAAGGCTGGGAGACGGAGTCACGGACTTCAAGGTCGGCGACCTGGTCACAATACAGCCCCAGGTTGTCTGCGGGAAGTGTTACCCCTGCACCCACGGCTTATATAATGACTGCGAGGAACTTAAGGTGATGGGATTCCAGACCACGGGCATGGCAAGCGAGTACTTTGTGGTTGACGCCGAAAAAGCCCTCCGGTTACCGGACGATATGAGCGCTGAGCACGGCGCCATGATCGAACCGCTGGCCGTGGCATGTCACGCCATAAAGCGCTTTGGCGATATTGCCGGAAAGAACGTGGCGGTTATCGGCGGAGGGCCCATAGGCAACCTGGTGGCACAGACAGCAAAAGCCAAGGGAGCAGCCAAGGTCATCGTTACCGAAATCAGCCAGTATAGGCTGGCCGTTGCTGAAAAATGCGGCCTTATAACTATTAACCCTAAAGAGACCAGCCTTAAGGATGCCATCAGGAAGGAGTTCGGCAGCGATGGCGCCGATGTCATCTTTGAATGCATAGGCAACCCAAACACCCTCGAGGAGGCCGTGGAGGTTGCCCGCAAGGGAAGCGACATCATCGTGGTGGGCGTGGTGCCCGACCTGGCGCCCATAAATATGGGTTTTGTGCAGGACCACGAACTGCGCCTTATTGGCAGTGCCATGTATCGCGTGGAGGACTACCGTGAGGCCATAGACCTCGTAGGCCGGGGCCTCATTGAATTTGACGCCCTTATAACCCACAGGGTGCCTTTCTCGGATTATGCCGGCGCCTACAGGCTGATTGAGGAGCAAAAGGACAAGGCTATGAAGGTAATGATAGACATGGAGAAATAACGGGGGTGGCCTATAATGAAATACGGTATTTACTACGCGTACTGGGAAAAGGAATGGAAAGGCGATTTCATCCCCTATATAGCCAGGGTTAAAAAGCTTGGCTTTGATATCCTGGAAGTAGCCTGCGGCGATTTTCACAACCAGCCCGATTCATATTTCCATGCGCTGCGGAACGCGGCCAGGGAGTATGATATTACCCTGACTGGGGGCTATGGCCCAAGGGCAGAGCATAACCTCGCATCGCCCGATCCGGCAGTTGTGGAGAATGCGCTTGCCTTCTACAGCGAAATCTTCAGAAAGATGGACCTGGCCGGCATCCGTTCCATCGGTGGAGCGCTTTATTCCTACTGGCCGGTTGACTACAACATGGACCTGGACAAGGAAGGCGACCTTGAACGCAGCATCCGGGGTATGCGAAGGTTGGCCGATATTGCCGGAAGGTATGGTATCACGCTGAACATGGAGGTTTTAAACCGTTTTGAGGGCTACCTTGTAAACGATGCAAGGGAAGGCCTTGCCTATGTCCGCGCGGTGGATAAACCCAATGTAAGGCTTATGCTGGACACTTTCCATATGAATATCGAGGAGGACTCGCTCACAGAACCCATTCTCCTTGCGGGGAAAGACCTGGGCCATTTCCACGTGGGCGAACCCAACAGAAAACCTCCCCGCGAAGGCAGAATGCCCTGGAATGATATAGGACAGGCTTTACGGCAAATTGGTTACGATGGGGCGGTTGTCATGGAGCCCTTTGTCACCAGGGGCGGCCGGGTCGGAAAGGATATCCGCGTCTGGCGCGACCTGGCCCAGGGAGCCGCCGAAAGCGATCTGGACAGGGATGCGGCAAAGTCCGTGGCTTTCCTCAGGAGAGCGTTTGAAAGATAGGGCATGAGTTTCCCCGGATAAAAACTCAGGTGATTAATCCTCCTGATTTATATATGTCTTGGTCAGTCCCGGAGCCCTTTTTGGGGTTCCGGGATTTTTTCATACTGTTATACCACATGCTGGTATGATAGAATTGTAGGAAAAGCATGCAGGAGGGCTTGCCATGAATATTTCAACCATTGTCATGCTGCTTGTTATAATTTTACTTCCGCGGCTGATAATGCTCCTGATAAGCAAGGTGCCTTTCCTGGCCACTCTTGGCCCTGTTTTCTTCTGCTACTTTCTGGGTTTGCTGCTAAGCTGGCCCATGAAGGCCATTGGCGCCGATATGACCCTGGCGTCGGATCTTTCATCGGTTCTGGTATGCGTCGCAATGCCGCTCATTCTTTTCTCGGCCGACCTTCCCGCCCTGAAAAAGCTTGCCCGACCGATGACAGTATCTTTCTCCCTGGGCACCATCTCGGTCATCATAGTTGCCGTCGCGGCCTATTTCGTTTTCAGGAACTCAGTTCACGATGCCGCCAATATCAGCGGCATGCTGACAGGAACCTACACCGGAGGCACTCCCAACATGATTGCCATCGGTCATGGACTGGGTACCGAAAATAACCGTATTCTCCTCCTGCAGGCCTCGGATATGATCGGCGGAGGCATTTATTTCTTCCTTTTGATCTCGGTTATGGCTCCCCTCCTGAGACGAATCCTGCCGGAATATACGCCTGTGGGATGCTCTTTCAGCCACGAGGATACCGACAGGTACATAGAAGCTTTCAGCGGAAAGAAGCAAAGCGTTAAGCCTTTAAGGATGTTTATAACCCGGGTGGGGCTTGTGATGCTGTCCCTGGCCTGCGTAGCCATCGCCATGGGTATCTGCCTGCTGCTTCCCAGCAGCTACGGAAATACAGGCCTGGCAAAACTGGGCGAATACACTGCTCTTATCATGCTGGTCGTCACGACCCTGGGCATAGCGCTTTCATTCGTGAAAAAGGTGCGTACAGCGCCCGGTTCATACAGTTCGGGCCAGTACTTTATCCTTATGTTCTCAGTTATCATGGGATTGTGTTTTGACACATCAGCCGTGTCCGGCGGCCTTCTGCTGCTTGGCATGCTGCTGTTCATCCAGTTCGGCACGGTTATCCTTCATATCATCACGGCCAGAATATTCAGGATAGATTACCATACCATGATGATCACTTCAACGGCTGGCATTTTCGGTCCTGCCTTTATAATACCGGTTGCAAAGGCCCTTCGCAACGATGAGATCATTCTTCCCGGGATACTGTGCGGAATACTGGGCTACGCCATTGGCAACTACCTGGGCATAGGCATTGCGAAACTTCTGCTTTTATTCGCATAAGCCGCCCCCATAAATCTGTCCTGATAAAGAATAAAACCCTGCTCCTTGCGCCTGTTGCCTGAAGCAGGGTTTATATTTTCAGGTAAAAGCCATCAGTAGATCTTTCTGCCCTTTTCGTCAGGTATACCGCTCTTTCGGTAGAAATAACTGTTCACCACATCCCGCCATTCCCTGGCGTCCTTTACCTGGATATCCAGCCTCTCAAGGACAGCATCGAACCTCTCCCTGTCGATCTTTCCCTCGAGGCTGAGCCACTTCCGGCGGAACTCTTCGACCCTTTCAACACCCTCAAAATGGGTGTCATAGATATGCTGGATCAGTGTCTTGCCCGATTTGAGCCGGTGCCTGTATTCCACCCTGTGGAAGAACAAAAGCAGCTCTTCAGGACATTTATCCATATCCTCGTACATTTCTGCGTTGGGCTTATGGTACCTTCCCGCAAAACCGGTACCTCCGGCAACGGTCCTGTCCACCCCGATCCCCAGCCAATCAGCCCTGTGATAGGTCCCCCATGGGGAATACTCGTATCCGTCAACGCTGGGGCCGTAATGGTGGTTGGGATTGACCATCCACCCGATGCCAAGCGGACTCGTGTACAGCTCATAGGTTTCCCAGGACTTCAGAAGTATTTCGCCTATGGTTTCAATGACATCGGGATCATCGGAGAATGTAAGCCTCACCCATTCGTCGGCGATTTCCTCGCTGGAAAGATCGGGATTCCAGGTCAGGCGGCCATAGCCGTACAGGTTGGCCTGGGCCAGGATATGCCCCGTCCAGTTGGTATTGTCCCCTATATTTGAAACTCCCGCGAAACCGCAATGCTTCTGGGGATATAACCTGCCGCAGACCAGGCTTTTAACCGTCGATTCGGGCCCCTCGCACCAGGTTTCAAAATCAAGGACCTCTTTCCACTGGGGAACCAGGAAGCATACATGCTTCTGCTGGCCTGTGTATTCCTGGGTAATCTGAAATTCCAGGACCTGGTTGGTCCTTTTTAAGCCGCCGAATAAGGGCGACACCGGCTCCCGTACCTGGAAATCCATGGGGCCGTTCTTGATCTGTAGAACCACATTGTCCATGAACTTCCCGTCCAGGGGTATGAAATTGTCATAAGCTGCGTTGGCGCGGTCAGTCTGCCTGTCACGCCAATCCTGCTGGCAGTTGTAAACGAAACAGCGCCAGATCACTATCCCGCCGAAGGGCTCAAGGGCTTTTGCCAGCATATTGGCGCCCTCGGCATGGTTCCTTCCGTATGTAAAGGGCCCGGGCCTGAACTCCGAGTCTGCCTTGACCAGGAATCCGCCCAGGTCGGGCACATAGCTGTATATTTCGGCCGCCTTTTGGCGCCACCAATCCTGGACAGCCTCATCCAAAGGATCCGCAGTGTCAAGGCCGCCCAGTTCAATCGGGCTGGAATAGTTTATTGAAAGGTACAGTCTGATGCCGTAGCTTCGGAATATATCGGCCAGAGCAGCAACCTCGGGCAGGAACTCTTTTGTGATAAGCCGGGTCTCATGCTTATGGACATTCACATTGTTTATGGAAACACCGTTAATCCCAACCGAGGCAAGGAGCCTCGCGTAATCCTTTACCCTGCCTTTGTCGGGTATGAACCCGTTATCCCTGAAGAATATGGATCTTCCCGCATATCCCCTTTCAATGCTCCCGTCCATGTTGTCCCAGTGGTTTACCATGCGGATCCCCGCCGCCGGGTTCTCGGTGCGGTCGAGGCTGTCAATGCTCATACCTGTCTGCATTAAGCGAAGGAAGGCGAAGGCGCCGTAGAGCACGCCCCTGTCCTTTCTGCCCGCAATCAGGATGCCGTCCTGGCCGCTTCTGATTATGAAGCCGTCATCGGTCAGGGCTTCCAGATCCTCCTCGGGAAGCGTGATATGCCCCTGTTCCGGGCCCATGAACAGGGCCCAGGCCCCGGAGGCCGACGGGAAGATTTGGGGCTCAATACCGAGAATGCCCTTAAGGCCCCTTTTCAGTTCATCCACCGCCGCATCCATGACGGGCGACTGCCCCATGACAACGACCCTGGCGCATACCGACCGGTATTGGCCAATGTCAGGTTCCGCCAGCGGCCGGTAAGCCAGCCAGCAGTCATAAGCCTTATCCTGTTTTTGGGTTTCCAATGCCTTGTTCATGGTGATCCCTCCCCGGACCTCAAGGACTCATGCTATTCCTTTTGACATGAAATATATTAGTATATCTCAATATTGATTATAGTATGACTCCCACCCCGGTGACAACCCTTAAGAAAGGATGAATGCCACCCGTCCCCCGGCCTGCGGGCAATAGAATATCGGGCAAGACTTCATCCTTTACATCCATCATACCGTGTGGACAGGACGTGATCGAGCCTTGATGAGATATGTAGAAGTTTGTCATACATTGGTAGACTGTTTCCATTATCAGGATGTATAATTAGCATAAACCCTGTCAGACTTTATTGAGGAGGAAGACCCTTGAAGCAGAAAGTCATGTCCATCATTATTGTATTTACCCTTCTTTTTTCTTTTACGTCCTTCGCGGACAATGGTACAGCCGCTTCTGCCGAGCCGGCTTCAAAATCCATCGTCATCATCCACACCAATGACGTTCATTCAAGGGTTGATGAGAGTCCGGGCCTGGGCTATGCCAAGCTGGCGGCTTTAGCTTCAAGGAAAGCCAGCGAACTGGGAACTGAACCTATTCTCGTTGATGCGGGAGATGCTTTGCACGGCCAGACCATTGCCACTATCACCAGGGGAGAAAGCATAGTAAGGATAATGAATACCGTGGGCTATGACGTGATGGTTCCGGGCAACCATGATTTCAACTATGGTTCCGAGAGGCTTTTGGAACTGGCCTCCCTGGCGAAGTTCAGTATTATTTCCGCCAACATCAGAAAGAACGACGGTTCAAGGCTCCTTGAGCCCTACACCATTATTGAGCGGGATGGCGTAAAGGTGGCGTTTTTCGGTCTTTCCACCCCTGAAACCGCATACAAGACCAATCCCAGGAACGTAACAGGTCTCACCTTTGCCGATCCTGTGGAAGAGGCCAGGGCCATGGCGGACCTCCTGGACGATATGGCCGATGTCATTGTCTGCGTAACCCATCTCGGCCTGGATGAGTCAAGCCTGGAAACCAGCAGGCTGATCGCCCGGCAGGTCAGCGGCATTGACCTCATCATTGACGGCCACAGCCACACAGAGTTGTCCGAGCCGCTTAAAGTGGGCAACACCCTGATCGTGCAGACAGGTGAATACATGCAGAACGCGGGCATTGTTCAGATCAGCCTTGACCGGAGCAATAAGATCCTGAGCATTTCCGGCTCCCTTTATCCGGTGGAACAGGGCGCCGAATTGACACCCGACGCCGATATATTGGCAGCCATAGAAGAATATAAAGCCGCCCAGCAACAGATCCTCGCCGAGGTCATTGCCACAAGCGAGATCGATCTGGACGGCGAACGCGCCAATGTCCGCACAGGCCCCACCAACCTGGCTGATCTGATAACCTCAGCCATGGTCGCCGAAACGGGCGCCGATGCGGCCATAACCAACGGCGGCGGCATAAGGGCCAGCATAAGGGCAGGGAGAATCACCCGCGGCGATATCATTACGGTGCTTCCCTTCGGCAACTACATCGTCACCAAGAAGATGAAGGGATCGGATATCCTGGCTGCCCTGGAGCATGGGCTTTCGGCCTATCCCGACCAGAATGGCGGCTTCCCGCAGGCAGCGAATATCGAATACCTGTTTGATCCTTCAAAACCAGCCGGCCAGCGGGTAACCTATGCATGGGTCAAAGGCGTCAGGCTGGATCCCGGCAAGGAGTATATTGTAGCCACCAACGACTTCATGGCCGCGGGCGGAGACGGCTACCCATTCGAGGACCTTCCGCTGGTCAATGAATTCGGAAGCCTTGACGAGGCGCTGATTTCATTCATCCAGAATAACCCCGGCGTCCTGAAGTATAACAGGTACGTCATCCAGCCCGGGGACGCCATCTGGAAGATCGCAAGGAAAACCGGCGTCAACTGGCAGATCCTGGTGATCATTAACCAGCTCAGGAACCCGGATCTCATCTATGCCGGCGATACCTTGCTGGTTCCTGCCTGGTGATCATTTGAAATAAGTGGTACACAAATCAGACATGATGCAGTATAATGAAGGTGAACTGAATACCGGATTGGATGAAGGATGCGGAAGAGTTCCGCCTTATGGCGGACACCGAAGAATAAAACTGCAAATTGTCGGTTTGCCGTGAAACTTTCAGGTTACAGGTCCGTATCCGGACAAAACTCTGGAAAGCCACAGGTTCGCCTGGGCGCCGAAGGAGCAATGCCCTGCCGGCAGCCGCCGCCGTGACGGCTGTGGAACATGGCTTAGGGTAAGGATCTCAGGTCATAATAACGGAGGAAGGCGGCAGAATATGCTTTGTTGTCTTCCTTTTTATTTACGGGTGCATGGACTGGCGCCATATAAATCAGGACTGCCGGGATCTTCCGCCATACCCGGCAAGGAGGCTCGCCATGAAAAAGACACCGCTTTATGAAAAACATCTCGGCCTTAATGCCAAAATGATTGGTTTTGGAGGCTGGCTGCTCCCCGTGGAATACACGGGCATCATAGAAGAACACAGGCAGGTTCGCAGCGCAGCCGGGCTTTTCGATGTTTCCCACATGGGTGAAGTCATTATCAGGGGGAAGGACGCGGGAGCCTTCCTGCAGGAGCTTCTCACCAATGACCTGTCGAAAGCTGCCGACGGCAAGGTCGTCTATTCTCCCATGTGCTATGAGAACGGGGGCGTGGTCGATGACCTGCTGGTCTATAAGTTCTCCGACGACTATTATCTTATTGTTACCAACGCCGCCAACACCGAGAAGGATTTCGAGTGGATAAGGGAGCATCTCACCGGCGACACGGAAGCTGTCAATGTTTCGGATTCATGGGCACAGATTGCCATACAGGGACCCAGCGCCGAATCGATCCTGCAGGAGGCCGCGGATTATCCGCTGAAGGACATACGGTTCTTCACTTTTGTACCCGAGGTCAATGTCTGCGGGGTTCCGGCCATGGTATCCAGGACGGGTTATACCGGGGAAGACGGCTTTGAGATATACCTGCCCCGGGAAAAGGCTACAGTGGTCTGGGATGGCCTCCTTGAGCCAGGCCGCGGCATGGGCCTGGTCCCAGCCGGGCTTGGGGCGAGGGACACACTGCGGCTTGAAGCAGCCCTTCCCCTGTACGGGCATGAGTTGTCGCCCGACATCACGCCGCTGGAAGCCGGGCTTGGCATCTTCGTAAAGCTAAATAAGGACAGCTTTATCGGAAAGGAAGCCCTGCTCCGCCAGCACGACCGGGGTCTCGAAAGAAAACTTGCAGGCTTTGAGATGACCGGGCGCGGCATCCCGAGGAACGGTTATGATATCATGGACGGTGATAACCGGATCGGCTTCGTAACTTCGGGCAGCTATTCACCAAGCCTTGGGCAGAACATCGGGCTGGCCATGGCCGATATACGTTACAGCGAGCCCGGGACCGAGTTTGACGTGATAATAAGGAACAGGCCGGTCAGGGCAAGGACCGTGGAGCTTCCCTTCTACAGGAAGAAGTACCGGAAATAAGCGTTGCAAAAACGTGTAAATATAATTTTTGGAGGTTGAAACAAATGAAAGTGCCGGAAGGACTCTATTATTCAAAAGAGCATGAATGGGTCAGAGTTGTGGATGGCAGGGCTTTTATCGGAATAACCGATTATGCCCAGGAATCCCTTGGTGAGATCGTATTTGTTGAATTACCCGAGGTCGGCTCCATGCTTGACGCGGGTGATGTCCTTGGCGTGGTTGAGTCGGTTAAAGCCGCTTCCGATGTCTATGCACCCATAGCAGGGAAGGTGGTTGAGGTAAACGAAGCCCTGGCCGATGATCCTGCTCTTTTGAACAATGATCCCTATGAAAATTGGTTAGCTGTCCTGGAAATCACCGATGACAGCATGCTTGAAGACCTGATGGACGCATCGGGATACGAAGCCTTTTGCGCTGAGGAGGAATAATCATGCATCGATACATCCCCAACACAGGGGAACAGCGAGAGGAGATGCTGAGGGAGATCGGGGTTTCAGGCATAGAGGAACTGTTCGCCGATATCCCCGGAAGTATCAGGCTCAAGCGGGAACTGGACCTGCCGGAAGCCCTTTCAGAAATGGAATTGGTAAGACATCTTAAGGAACTGGCGGGCAGGAACATATCAACCGATGAATACACCTGCTTCCTGGGCGCCGGAGCATATGACCATTACATCCCCAGCGTCGTCCAGCATCTGGTAAGGAGGCAGGAGTTCTATACCGCCTATACCCCCTACCAGCCTGAAATAAGCCAGGGAACGCTTCAGGCGATTTTTGAGTACCAGACCATGATCTGCAGTCTCACCGGCATGGATGTATCAAACGCCTCCATGTACGACGGCGCCACCGCCGTTGCAGAATCAGCGGCAATGGCATGCCGGGCAACCGGGCGGGCCGGTGTGATCGTGGCAAGAACAGTCCATCCCCAGAGCCGTGAGGTTCTGAAAACTTATTTCCGATATACCGGAAGAAGCATTACGGAATGGGGCCACAAGGACGGCAGGCTTGATCCCGGCGAACTTGAAAGACTGCTTTCGGATGACACGGCTGCCGTCATTGTCCAAAATCCCAATTTCTTTGGCCTGATTGAGGATATTGGAGGCATTTCGGATATGGTGCACAATAATGGCTCACTGCTCATCGTGAGCTGCAACCCCATATCCCTGGCGCTGCTGAAGCCGCCGGGCGACCTTGGCGCCGACATTGCCGTGGGTGAAGGCCAACCCCTGGGCAATCCCCTCAGCTTCGGCGGTCCCTACCTGGGATTTATGGCTGCAAAAGAGAAGTTCATGAGGAAGATGCCCGGCAGGATAGCCGGCGAAACCCGCGACCGGCAGGGCAGAAGAGGGTATGTCCTGACCATACAAACCCGGGAGCAGCATATCAGGAGGGAAAAGGCCACATCCAACATATGCAGCAACCATGCCCTCAACGCGCTCGCCGCGGCCGTATACCTTTCAGCACTGGGAAAAAACGGCCTGAAAAAGGTTGCCGAACTGTGCTGCCGGAAAGCCCGCTATGCCTATGACGGGCTTCTGAAAACGGGCGCTTTCTCCCCAGCCTTCCCCGGACCTTTCTTCAACGAGTTCACGGTAAGGTATCACAGGGATATAGACATGCTCAATGACAGTCTCCTTGAGCACAGGATTATCGGGGGTTACCCGCTGGAAAGGGATTATCCGGAACTTAAAGGCGCCTGGCTTGTAGCCGTTACCGAAAAACGGACCCGGCAAGAGATAGACAATTTTGTTGAAAGGGCGGGAAGCTTATGAACCAGAAGGAAAAAGCCCTGATATTTGAAATGAGCCGGCCTGGAAGAACCGCCTGCTCCCTGCCGGAATGCGATGTACCCCAGGCTGATCTGTCGGAACTCATACCTGAAGAACTTCTGCGGGACAGCCCGCCCGACCTCCCTGAGGTCAGCGAGGTGGACCTGGTGCGTCATTATACACAGCTTTCCCAAAGGAACTATGGAGTTGACGCAGGGTTTTACCCGCTGGGATCCTGCACGATGAAATATAATCCAAAGGTCAACGAAGATATGGCCAGCCTGAGCGGGTTTGTCAATGTCCATCCCTGCCAGGACGAAAAAACCGTGCAGGGCTGCCTCGAGCTTATCTGGAAGGCAGACCGTCTTCTTTCGGAGATAACAGGCATGGAGCGGTTTACGTTCCAGCCTGCGGCAGGGGCTCATGGCGAAATGACCGGTCTTATGATAATCAAGGCATGGCACGAAAGCCGCGGGGATCATGCCAGGCGAAAGATCATCATCCCCGATTCCGCCCATGGCACCAACCCGGCCTCGGCAGCCATAGCGGGTTTCGATGTGGTGGAGATTAAGTCGGATGAAAACGGCCTTGTAAACCCCCGTGAGCTTGAAAAGGCAATAGACGGAGAAACTGCCGGGCTCATGCTGACCAACCCAAATACCCTTGGGCTGTTTGAGAAGCACATCCCTGAGATAGCCCGCATGATCCATGAGGCTGGCGGCCTGCTCTACTATGACGGCGCCAACATGAACGCGATAATGGGTATAACCAGGCCTGGAGATATGGGCTTTGATGTTGTCCACCTGAACCTTCATAAAACCTTCAGCACACCCCATGGCGGCGGAGGTCCCGGGGCAGGTCCCGTTGGTGTGGCAAAAGAGTTGGTGCCTTTCCTGCCGGCCCCCACAGTGGAATATGACGGAAGCAAGTTTATCGTGGATTACGACAGGCCGCTGTCCATAGGTAGGGTCAGGTCCTTCCACGGCAATTTTACGGTCGCAGTAAAAGCCTATGCCTATATCCTGTCCATGGGAGCGAAGGGACTCAGGCAGGTTTCCGAAACAGCCGTGCTCAATGCCAACTATATTCTCGCCAAACTCAGGGATATCTATTATCTGCCCTACGACAGGCATTGCATGCACGAGGTGGTCTTCTCGGCCGAGAACCAGAAAAAACTGGGGATCAGCGCGCTGGATATCGCAAAGCGCCTGCTTGACTACGGCTTCCATCCACCGACCATATATTTTCCGCTCATCGTTAAGGAAGCCCTGATGATAGAGCCCACCGAAACCGAGAGCAAGGAGACACTGGACGCGTTCATCCGGGCAATGGCTGATATAGCCCTTGAGGTTGAAACCAAACCGGAACTGGTAAAGGAAGCGCCGCACTCCACGGTGGTTTCCAGGCTGGATGAGGCCCAGGCGGCAAGGCAGCCAAGGGTTATGTACACTCCTTTTTGCGAATAGACCGGTTTTACACCATAACCCATATGATTTGACAGAAAAGCAGGATTGTCCTGCTTTTCTGTCATTTTTAACTTCGCGGAAACAGGCAGCATTGCGGCCAAATTCGTAATTTATAGCATATAATGCTTTTAATGGGACATATTAACATTATATTTCCATATATTTATGCCCATGCGTGTATTTGGCAGGATATGTCGCATACGCTTATGCATACGCCTGTAACCCTTTCAAAACAAGCATTTTAGCGCGTTTGTCCGCTGTGTTCTGCATAAATATTCAGCTTGATTGTGTATTGAAAACAACATATAATAAACGAGATAAGGTTGCTATTTGCTTTTAAGGCAAGTGTTCCGAGCAGATGAAAGTCCGTTGGCATTTTCCGTCAGAATGCGACAGCGGGTGCCGGAACAATTCTCAGTTTATAGGCATATTATCATGTTATTGCTCCAAAACATGCTTTGGAGCAATAATCGGCATTATACATAAATACGGCCTGAAAACGCAGCCTTGCATGACACGAAAGAATCAAGACAGAAAAATACAGTTGGTATCAGATAATAAGATTTATTCGGGGTGTTTATACACTCAGCAGAGGAAAGGCAGACAGAAAAGTTTAGGAGTGATATTGTGGGGAGATATATTGCTAAGAGGGTTATAATGGCGATTTTCACCATCTGGCTCGTTGCCACCATAACCTTCTTCCTGATGTTCCTGGTTCCAGGCGGCCCGTTCCTGGCGGAAAAATCACCATCGGCCGCCACCCTTGAGGCTCTTAACAGGAAGTACGGGCTTGACAAGCCGGTGATAGTACAATACAAAAACTATATGCTTAACCTCCTGAAAGGGGAGTTTGGCGAATCCATAAAGCAGCGCGGAAGGACAGTCGGCGATATTATATCCACTGGTTTTAAGGTGTCTGCAAAGGTCGGCGGCATTGCAATACTGGTATCGGTGCTGATCGGAGTTCCACTCGGTTGCATCGCTGCCTTGAACCGGGGAAAATGGCTGGATAACCTGATAATGGTGATTGCTACCTTTGGGATAGCGGTACCAAGCTTTGTCCTGTCCACGGTACTGATGATAATCTTCAGCGTGTGGCTGAATTTACTGCCCACCTACGGGCTTAGTTCATGGCGTCACTATATCATGCCTGTAATAGCCCTCTCGTTCTATCCCACGGCCTATATTTCCAGGCTAATGCGTACCAGCATGCTGGATGTACTCGGTCAGGATTACATGAGAACTGCCAAGGCAAAGGGGCTTTCCCAGTTTAAGACGCTTTTCAAGCATGCCTTGCGCAACGCTATCCTGCCGGTTGTGACCTATCTGGGTCCGCTGATCGCCTATACGCTGACGGGAAGCTTCATAATAGAGAAGATCTTCACGGTGCCCGGACTCGGAAACGAGTTCATATCATCCATCACCGGAAGGGACTACACCATGATCATGGGCACCACGATATTTCTGGCCACACTTATCATCATCATGAACCTGCTGGTCGATATTGCGTACAAGATCATTGACCCGAGGATCAAATTCAAGTAGAAAGGAAGGAATGCGAAGACATGAAGAACAATCACAAACCCTTCAGCATGCATCTGGACGTGTCTGATTTCCTTCCTGCGGACAAGGAAGAAAAGCAGAGTCTTGTCATAATGCGCGAGAGCGTCAGCTTCTGGCGCGACGGAGCCAGGCGTTTCAGGAAGAACAAGATCGCCATGGCAAGCCTTATCGTAATTATACTGATATTTATATTTGCATTTATATTGCCGTATTTCTATCCATACGGCTACGAACAGCAGATACGCGGCAGCGAGAACCTTGCCCCGCTTAAATACTCCGCAGCCGAACTGGCAAGGATTGAGGCCGGTGAGAAGGTATTTCCTCATTTTCTGGGAACCGACCAGCTTGGACGCGATCTTACAATCAGGCTGATGTTGGGAAGCAGGATTTCCCTGCTTGTGGGCATAGTGGCCAGCTTTCTGGTTCTTCTAATTGGATCACTTTACGGTTCCATTGCCGGCTATTTCGGTGGCAAGGTAGATATGATCATGATGAGGGTTGTGGACATCATCTATACGGTTCCTGACATACTTATCATAATCCTTCTCATGGTTACACTGAAGTATCCTCTGCAGGACCTTGCGAACAATGTTCCGGGATTTACCTGGATAAATGATGTGGGAATTGGGCTTATTTCCATATTCATTGTATTCTCGCTGCTTTACTGGGTAGGAATGGCCAGAATAGTGAGGGGTCAGATTCTGTCCCTTAAAGAACAGGAATATGTCACGGCGGCACGCGCACTGGGAGCAACCCACCGCAGGATTATAGGCAAGCACCTGCTTGTAAACTGCATAGGTCCCCTGATTGTAACCACAACGCTCCAGATTCCGTCCGCTATCTTCACCGAGAGTTTCCTGAGTTTTATCGGTATCGGCGTTCAGGCTCCCATGCCCAGCCTGGGGTCCATGGCTTCTGACGCCATCGGCGGCATATATTCCTATCCTCACAGGCTTTTTGCTCCCGCCATAATGATAAGCCTTATTATCCTGTCCTTTAACCTGCTGGGCGACGGGTTGAGAGACGCTTTCGACCCCAAGCTGAAGAATTGAGGTGATTAAATGAGCGAACTGCTTTTGAATATACAGAATGAACGTTTGTCCTTCTTTACCCCGGCAGGTGAGGTAAAGGCTCTCAACGACATCTCGATAAAGATGAACCAGGGGGAAGTCCTGGGGATAGTCGGTGAGAGCGGCAGCGGAAAGAGCGTTACTGCTTATTCCATCATGGGCCTCATCGAGCACGGCGGCAGGATTATCGGCGGATCTGTTGACTTCAACGGTCACAGGGTCAATGAGATGTCCGAGAAGGAAATGCAAAAGATCCGCGGCAACGAAGTGAGCATTATATTCCAGGATCCGATGACAAGCCTGAACCCGGTGTTCACCATAGGCAACCAGATACGTGAAGTAATCATGCTCCACACCAACAAGAGCAAGAAGGAAGCCCAGGAGCGCGCCGAAGAACTCCTGGCCCTTGTAGGGATCAATGAGCCCAAAAAAAGGCTGAAGCAATATCCCCACGAATTGTCAGGCGGAATGCGTCAGAGGGTTATGATTGCCATGGCCCTTGCCTGCGAGCCGAAACTGCTCATCGCTGACGAGCCCACAACAGCCCTTGACGTAACCATCCAGGCCCAGATATTGGAGCTGATGATGGAACTTCGCTCAAAGATCGACATGTCCATTATCCTGATCACCCATGACCTGGGCATAGTCGCCAACATGTGCGAGAAGATAGCGGTAATGTACGCCGGAAAGATCGTGGAGTACGGTACAACCGAAGACATATTCTACAACCCGATGCATGAGTATACCAAGGGACTCCTGGGCAGCATCCCGGTTCTCACAGACACGGAGCATAAGAGGCTTGTGCCGATTGAAGGAACGCCCGTGGACCTGCTCAACCCGCCGGCTGGATGCCCGTTCGCTCCCCGCTGCAACAGCTGCATGAAGATATGCCTGCGGGAGATGCCCGAGTACACATATATCACTGATCAGCATTACAGCGCGTGCTGGCTGCTGCAGAAGGAAGCCTTTGAGGCTTCGCAAGGCGGTGATAACGGATGAGCCATAAACTTGTTGAAGTACAGAACCTAAAGCAGTATTTCCCTGCAGGCGGCTCGGTTTTCAAGCCGAATTACATCAAGGCTGTCGACGATGTGAGCCTGTTCATAAACAAGGGTGAAACCCTGGGCCTTGTAGGGGAAAGCGGTTGCGGGAAAACCACGCTCGGAAGGACTATTCTAAGACTTTACGAGCCTACTTCCGGCAAAATATTCTTTGACGGCAAGGACATAACACATGTTAAAATGCTCCCGTACCGCAGGAAGATGCAGATCGTTTTCCAGGATCCATACGCCAGCCTTAATCCAAGAATGACCGTAGGCGACATCGTGGGCGAGGCCATAGACATCCATAAGCTCGCACCCAACAAGAAGGCGCGGCGCGAAAAGATTATCGAACTCCTTGAGCGCGTAGGCCTGAACAGTGAGCATGCCAACAGGTACCCCCATGAATTCTCGGGGGGACAGCGCCAGCGCATCGGAATTGCAAGGGCTTTGGCCGTCGATCCGGAATTCATAGTATGCGACGAGCCCGTATCGGCCCTTGACGTATCCATACAGGCTCAGGTGATCAATATGTTTGAGGAGCTGCAGGAAGATATGGGTCTTACCTACCTGTTCATCGCCCATGACCTGAGCGTTGTCAAGCATATCAGCCACCGCATAGGTGTTATGTACCTTGGCAAGCTGGTGGAACTGGCCGATAACAACGAGCTTATATTCCACAGCGTGCATCCATACACCAGGTCGCTTATTTCGGCGATTCCGGTACCCGATCCGGTACAGAGCCGTGCAAGAAAGCGTATTATACTGGAAGGCGACGTTCCCAGCCCGCTCAATCCGCCAAGCGGATGCCGGTTCAGGACACGCTGCAGATATGCAACCAAGCTGTGCGAGGAGCAGGAACCGGAGTTCAGGGAGGTGTCCCCCGGGCACTTCGCGGCCTGCCATCATCTTGATAAGATAAACTGAAATTTGACCAATGGTAATAACGTCCTGAAGACAATAGTATCCTTGTGTCTTTAGGGCGTATAATAATAAAAAACGTACGGTAGTACGGTAAATAATGGAGGGAGAAAAAAATGAAGAGAAGAATTGCGTTATTGACAGCAATCGTCATGGTATTCGTGATGGTTCTGTCCGCGTGCGGCGGTACTGCCGGAGGAGGCGGCACACTGCCTGTAAACGTAGGTTCAGACCCTGATACCATCGACCCTGCGCTCAACTCGGCAGTTGACGGAGCTACACTTATAATCCATGCTTTCGAGGGACTTTATACTCTCGATAAGAATGGGGTGCCCGTACCTGCACAGGCCAAGGAGGTCAAGATATCCGATGACGGTACGGTCTATACCTTCACCCTTCGCGACGGACTTAAATGGAGCGACGGGAAGGCCCTCACAGCCAATGACTTCGTGTATTCATGGAATCGCGCTATTGATCCTGAAACAGCAGCGGACTACGAATACATGTTTGAAGTCATCGACGGCTACGACGAAGGAAAGCTCAATGTGACCGCACCCGATGACAAGACCCTTGTGGTTACCCTCAAGAACAGGGTTCCCTACTTCCTTGAACTGACTGCGTTCCCCACCTTCTTCCCTGTCCGCCAGGACATCGTTGAGAAGTACGGGGATGCCTGGGCGACCAAGGCTGACACCTATATCGGCAACGGTCCATACAAGATAACTGACTGGGTACCCGGTTCCCACATCACCATGACAAAGAACAAGAATTACTGGAACTACAAGGAACTCGGCATGGAGAACATCAAGTTCGTGCTTATGGATGATCCCGGAGCACAGCTCACCGCTTTCAAGCAGGGAGAAATCCTGTTCACGGATGACCTGCCCACCGATGAGATCGATGCCTGGAGAGACAAGCCTGAGTTCAATCTCCATGGTCAGTTGGGTACTTACTACGTTTCATTCAACACCCAGAAAGAGTACCTGAACAATCCCCTGGTGCGCAAGGCCCTGACACTTGCCATCGACCGCGAGTTCATAGTACGTGAGATAGGCAAGGCCGGCCAGGTACCCGCAGGTGCATTTGTACCGATCGGACTTTCCGATGCCGATCCCACCAAGGAGTTCCGCGATGTTGGCGGCGACTACTATGATCCTTACGACTATGAAGGCAACCTTGAAAAAGCCAGGCAGGCTCTTGCCGAGGCCGGATATCCCAATGGCCAGGGGCTTCCCACCTTTGAATACCTCTACAACTCTGAATCAACCGGCCACAAGCTCATAGGCGAGGCTCTCCAGGATATGTGGTCCAAGATCGGCGTCAAGGTAAACCTGCAATCCCAGGAATGGGCTACCTTCCTGAACACCAGGAAGAACGGCGACTATGACATTGCCAGAAACGGCTGGCTGGGTGACTACAACGATCCCATTTCCTTCCTGGATATGTGGATTACCGGCAGCGGCAACAACGACGCCCAGTGGTCCAATACCGAATATGATGCCCTGATCTCCCAGATCAAGACTGAAACCGATACGGCAAGGCGCTTTGAGCTCATGCACAAGGCTGAAGACATCATATTCGACGAATGGATGCTCTGCCCGATCTACTACTACGTGGATATCTTCCTGCTGAGCCAGAAAGTTCAGAACTTCTGGTCCTCACCGCTGGGCTACAAGTACTTCATGTACGCCACGGTAAAGGAATAAAGATCCGATAAGAAAAGAAAGGAGGCCGCACTTAGCTGCCTCTCTTTTTTATGCGTTATTTTACACTGGAAAAAATACATGTTATTTTACCGGAACCAGTACATCTTTTCCGAGCCATTTTCTGAGGACTTCAGGTACGATAACGCTTCCGTCCTCCTGTTGGAACTGCTCTACAATAGCGGGGAGTATACGGCTGGTGGCAAGCCCGGACGCGTTCAGGGTGTGTACGAATTCGGTTTTCTTGCTGCCCGCTCTTTTAAAACGGATATTTCCCCTGCGGGCCTGGTAATCGTAGGCGTTGGAGCAGGAACTGACTTCCTTGTAATCGTTCATGCTGGGAATCCATACTTCAATATCATAGGTCTTGCCCATTGAAGCGCTGCAATCCGCGGCAGCCAGCTTGGACACACGGTAATGGAGCCCGAGGCCTGCCACAAGGCGTTCAGCCTTTCCCACCAGTTCTTCCAGCGCCTTCTCGGATTCTTCCGGAAGGGTGTACTGGAACATCTCCACCTTGTTGAACTGATGTCCCCTGACCATGCCCCTTTCCTCTGCCCTGTAGCTGCCTGCTTCCTTCCTGTAACAAGGAGTGTAGGCGAAGTATTTCTTGGGCAATTCGTCTTCCTTCAGGATCTCATCCCGGTGCATATTTACCAGCGCTGTTTCAGCAGTTGGCAGTATGAACTGCATCCTCTCGCTTACCTCGCTGGTTTCCAGCCTGAATACGTCCTCGGCGAACTTTGGAAACTGCCCTGCCGTAAAGCCGCACTGGTAATTGAGGATGTGAGGCGGCAGTATGAACATGTAGCCGTCCCTTACATGCTCCTGGATAAAATAGTTCAGGAGCGCCCATTCAAGCAGGGCGCCGTCGCCCGTATAGAGCCAGAACCCGTTACCGCCAAGCTTTACGCCCCTCTCATAATCTATGAGCCCGAGTGAATTGACCAGATCAACGTGATTCTTTGGCGCAAATGAGAATTCGGGTTTCTTCCCGAAAGTCCTTACCACCTGGTTGTTCTCCTTGTCGCCGGCAACTACGTCTTCGGCGGGAAGATTGGGAAGGCCGGCGACAAAGTTATA
Source organism: Clostridiaceae bacterium (assembly GCA_012719645.1). Lineage (GTDB taxonomy): Bacteria > Bacillota > Clostridia > DSM-8532 > DSM-8532 > Thermoclostridium_A. The sequence continues at coordinate 21,170 of JAAXZX010000101.1, read as the reverse complement.
TATGTCCTGCTCAACCTTTCTGAGGTCTTCTTCAAGATCCTTAACCTTTTCCGAAATCTCCTTCATCTCGCCTAAAAGGCCGGATACATCCCTGCCCTCCTTCTTAAGGACGGGTATTTCGGATGAAACCTTGTTCTTTTTCGCTTTCAGGGCCTCCGATTCGGTAATCAGGGCACGTCTTTTCTGATCCCATTCAAGGAACTCGGTAAAATCAACATCGACCAGCTTCTTGGCCAGAGCCTTTTTTATCCTTTCAGGATCGTTCCGTATTTCATTGATATCCAGCATATATGTTTCTCCTTTCTGCTGCCTATAGTCTCATCATTTGGCAAGAGCCCTGCCCAAAGCATCCTTTTCCTCATTCGACAATTCCTTGTCTGTAGGCTGGCCCTTCCTTATCGGCTTTGCGTATATGTATGAATTCTCCCTTGTGTAAATACCGGTCATAACATAACCATCGTCATTGTCATCCAGTGCCGCAATGGAAAAACTCATATTGTTGCCTACATTGTCAAAAGCGTTATACGTCACCATGCCTACTTTCCTGAGGCAGGAAGGCAGTTTTTGCTCCAAAACGCCCAACCGCTTCTGGATATTGTCCGACAGGTTCCTGTTAATGTCCTCGAGTCCCTTGGCGTATGAAATCATCAGGTCCTCGACATTCTTGTCGCTTAACCCCTTAATAAGCTGCCGGTATTTTTTCACAGCAGAATTCAGCCTTATATGATCCGCAATAACCATTAAAAGGCTCAATGCACCCAAACCAACGCCGACATATATAAGATACTGATCCATAACTTTCCCCCATTAAGTTCTAATTTTTCGTATCTAAATAAATGGCTTTGTTGTCCATTCTGGTCAATCGCTTCATTCAATAATGATAATATATTACCTTATGCCTGAAAGGCAATCTGGGAGCAAAACAGAAGGTCAACACTAATTTCCGGCATTTAGCAATATTTCTATTATTCTGTCAAACTCATCGTTCGAATAGTATTCTATTACAATCCTGCCCCTGTCCTTACCCCGGTGAAGGTCTATCTTGGTTCCGAATATGGTCCTCAGGTCCTCCACAAGATGAGCCGTTTCATAATCATCCTGTTTAAGGCCGGGCTTTTTTTCGGCAGTTTTTTTACCTTCCTGGGCTGCCAGCCTCTCAGCCTCCCTGACGTTCAATCCTTTCCTAACTATCAGATCCGCCAGTTCTTTCTGCCTCTTCTGGTCCTCGATGGCAACCAGGGTGCGGGCATGTCCGCTTGTCAGCCTGCCGTCAGTAAGCATGTCCTGGATCTCTTTCGCCAGGGAAAGCAGCCGGACAGAATTCGCTATGGCCGCCCGGCTTTTGCCGACAAGCCTTGAAACCTCTTCCTGTGTCATGTTGTATTCATCGATGAGCTTCCTGTAGGCCTCCGCTTCTTCTATCGGATTAAGATCTTCCCTCTGAAGGTTTTCTATCAGGGCTATTTCCATCACCTGTTTTGTGGACAGGTCCTTTACCACCACCGGTATGGTCTTGAGGCCTGCAAGCTTAGCCGCGCGCCAACGCCTTTCGCCCGCAACAATAATATATCGTGAGCCTTCCTGTTTCACTATGATCGGCTGCACAACGCCGTGCTCTTTTATGGACTCCGCCAGTGCCTGGAGTTTCTCCTGGTCGAACACCTTGCGTGGCTGTCCTGTATTCGGCTCCACATCATTGATTTTTACCTCAAAAACACTGTCCCGGGAACTTTCCTGAGCGTCCGCGGGACTGAGAAGCGCATCCAGACCTCTGCCTAATCCCTTCTTCATTATTATCCTGCCCTTTCCTTGCTGAATGTTTTCTAATATCCTTCAGAGCTTTCGATTACCTCTTCTGCCAGGTCCATGTAGCATTCGGCGCCCTTGGACTTCGGATCGTACAGTATGATGGGAAGCCCGTAACTGGGAGCTTCGCTGAGACGGACATTCCTCGGGATTATAGTTCTGTAGACCTTATTCCCGAAGTATCTCTTCACTTCGTCAACAACCTGTATGGACAGATTTGTCCTGGCATCGAACATGGTAAGGACAACACCTTCAACGCTGAGATTCCTGTTCAGGTGTTTCTGAACTATTTTTACAGTGTTCATCAGCTGGCTCAGTCCTTCAAGAGCATAGTATTCGCACTGTATTGGGACAAGGATGGTATCGGCGGCTGTGAGGGCATTGACAGTAAGAAGACCCAATGAAGGCGGGCAATCTATCATAATGAAATCATAGTTGCTCCTGATATCTTCCAGGGCAGCCTTTAGCCTCGTTTCCCTTGATATGACAGATACCAGCTCGACTTCTGCGCCGGCCAGGTTTATATTTGACGGGCAAAGCATCAGGTTTTCAATCTTTGTGGGAACAATAATGTCCTCTATGTTTACTTCGTTTATAACGACATCATAGATGGACATCCCAACCGTGTTCTTATCCACTCCAACACCGCTGGTGGTATTGCCCTGGGGGTCAATATCGATCAACAGGACCTTTTTATTCTTTACTGCAAGACAGGCACTCAGATTGACTGCCGTGGTAGTCTTGCCCACTCCCCCTTTTTGGTTCGCGACTGCTATTATCTTTGACATAACGCACCTCATCAAGCCATTATCAAACCCAGAATATTATAACATATATTATCACACATTGGTCCAATGTTTCACGTGAAACATTAGAGCCGTTAAGAAATTGCTGTATGGACTGCAGTCAAATCAACGGCACGGCCATTTTATACGGGTTTTTTTCACTGCTTGTCATTAAATATAAAATAATAGGTTTTATATTTGGGGTTAGAAATAATATCGTCCCGACTTAGCAGTCATTTTTGCATTCCAGCCACGAATTTCTGACATGTTACCTCATTTATTACGGGTTTGCTTCCTCGTAATGACAGGAAGGCTTCTTGTCCTCTCTATCAAACCGGCAATGTCCATCTTTCAGGACTAATAAGGAATCCCGACCGTTATTGTTTCACGTGAAACAATTAATGCCTGCACGCTTATATACGTTCTATTGTGTTTCACGTGAAACATATTAGTCTTTGCCCTGGAATACATATGAAAAGTGAGGCTGAAGCCGGGTGCGAGGTAATGCAGAACAAGTTTCATACTGTCAGGGGATACCAGCTCCTTGAACAGAACAAAAAAATCCTTACATCGGCCATGGAGGACTATCTTGAAATGATTTACCGCTACAGCCTGACAGAGGGCTATGTCAGGATCAATACCATCTCTGAACTTCTCAACGTCCAGGCCTCGTCCGCCACTAAGATGGTACAGAAACTGAGTGAGCTTGGTATGGTTGACTATAAAAAGTACGGCATCATTTCCCTGACAGAAACGGGCAGCGAAATTGGTAAATTCCTGCTCCAGAGGCACCAGATAATAGAATCCTTCCTAAGGCTTCTTGGTGTAACCGACAGCTTGCTCATTGAAACAGAGCTTATGGAGCATACAATATCGGTGGATACGCTCAACAGGCTGCATGACCTTACAAAATTGATAGAAAAGTATCCCTGTTTGAAAGAGGAATATAATAAGTTACTGCATCAGTAAAAAAGCTGACAGATTTCTCTCTGCCAGCCGTTCTTAAGTCTGAGTTCCCGCCAATCAGATATCAAGGTTGTTTACCATCCGCGCGTACTTGTGTATGAATTCCTTTCTTGGCTCAACCTTTTCACCCATCAGAATTGTAAAGATTTCATCAGTGATCACCGGATCATCCACGCGAATCTGCATTATTGTCCTTGTTTCGGGGTTCATTGTTGTTTCCCATAGCTGTTCCGGGTTCATCTCGCCAAGGCCCTTGAACCTTTGAATGTTGACACTGTTGTCTTCCTTGTTCCATTTCTTTTCACTCAGCAACTTCTGCAGTTCCTTGTCGTTATATACATAGTATTCTTCCTTTCCCCTTTTTACCTTGTACAGTGGAGGCATGGCGATATAAATGTGCCCTCGCTCAACAAGAGGCCTCATGTACCTGAAGAAGAATGTCAGAAGAAGCGTCCTTATATGCTGTCCGTCCACATCTGCATCTGCCATAATAATTACTTTATGATAGCGGAGCTTTGTCAGGTCTATATTTTCGCCTATGTTGACCCCCAACGCCGTTATGACCGGAGATAGCTTTTCATTGCTGTAAACCTTGTCTTCCCTTGCCTTCTCCACGTTGAGCATCTTGCCCCAAAGCGGCAGTATGGCCTGGAATCTTCTGTCCCTGCCCTGCTTTGCGCTGCCTCCTGCCGAATCTCCCTCAACGATGAAGAGTTCACATTTTGCAGGATCCCTCTCGCTGCAGTCCGCAAGCTTTCCGGGAAGAGATGTGTTTTCAAGGGCGGATTTGCGCCTTGTCATCTCCCTTGCCTTCCTGGCGGCTTCCCTCGCCCTGAAGGAGAGCAGTGTCTTATCCACGATTATCCTCCCTGTCTTGGGGTTCTCCTCCAGGTAATAACTTAACTTCTCGGTCACTATGTTTTCGGTGAAAGAACGTATATCGGCATTGCCCAGTTTCGTCTTCGTCTGCCCCTCGAATTGCGGGTTTGTCAGCTTCACGTTTATTATAGCCGTCAAGCCTTCCCTGACATCCTCGCCAGACAGATTCTTCTCATTTTCCCTCAACGCATTAATCTTCCTTGCGTAATCATTTACAACCTTGGTTATGGCAGTTTTAAAGCCTGTTACATGGGCGCCGCCCTCGGTTGTCGGTATATCGTTGGCATAGCTGAAAACATTTTCGATGTAGGAATCGGTATACTGGAGGGCTATTTCTATTTCCGCATCTTCCTTTGTCCCGGAGAAATATATAATGTCAGGATGAATGACTTCCTTGTTCCTGTTGATATACTGTACAAAAGAAACTATGCCGCCTTCATAGTGCAGTTCCACGGTTTTGTATTCCTGGTTTTCCTCATTGCGCCTTTTATCAGTGAGGACAATTTTGATATTCCTGTTCAGGAACGCCAGTTCCCTGAATCTTTTCAGTAGTATGTCGAAATCGAACACTACTTCGTCAAATATTTCAGGGTCAGGTCTGAATGTTGTTTTGGTGCCTGTCCTGTCGGTATCGCCTATGCATTCAACCCCGGTTACGGGCACCCCCTTCTCATAGGCCTGACGCCATATCTTGCCCTCCCTGTAAACCTCGACTTCCATCCTCTCCGAAAGGGCATTTACAACAGAAGCTCCAACACCGTGCAATCCTCCCGATACCTTATAGCCATCGCCCCCGAACTTGCCGCCGGCATGAAGCACTGTATGGACCACTTCAAGTGTCGGTATGTTCAACTGCGGATGTATGCCCGTAGGGATGCCCCTTCCGTTGTCAACAACGGTGACGCTGTTGTCTTCGTTTATTGTAACCTCTATCTTGTCGCAGAACCCTGCAAGGGCTTCATCTATGCTGTTATCCACAATTTCGTAGACAAGATGGTGCAAACCCCTCAGCGAGGTAGTCCCGATGTACATGCCCGGCCTTTTCCTGACAGCTTCAAGGCCTTCAAGAACCTGTATCTGTTCCTCTGTATAATGCTGTACGTTATTGTTCTCTATCATCCGTGGGTTCCTCCGTTTCCTTTACCTTTTTCCTCATCGTTTCAAGCCTTTTATATCTCCTGTACAGGGTCGTTACCGACAGCGGCGAAAGGTATATAACCTGCATATCGTTTTTATAGGCGACAATGAATGATTTCGGTATTTCATCTTCAACAATGGTCTTGATGAAACCCTCCTCTTCTCCCGTCTTCAGGAATTCCCTTGTTATTGCTGATGTCGTAGTCTTCTCTATGTCCATTATGGCTACGATATCCCTGACGTGGACGATCTCATCGCCGCCCAGATGAAGAAACACAAATATCACCCATACTATTTTAATCTTCCTGAAAAAATAGGTCAAACAATCCTTGTTACCGTTCCGGAAACCACCCTGTATTTGCTCGCGGTTAAGAACTCTCCCTGGCAAAGTTTCTGATCGTCTGTTGTGGTAATTATCGTCTGAATGTTTCTTAAGCCCTTCATCAGGTATTCCTGCCTTCCGCAGTCCAGTTCTGACATAACGTCATCCAGCAGCAATACCGGCCTGTCGCCTTTTATCTCATCAATCCATCTAAGTTCCGACAAAACCAGGGCAAGGGCCAGGGACCTTTGCTGCCCCTGTGAACAGTATTGCCTTGAATTCATCCCGTTAAGCAGGATCTCAATATCATCACGGTGCGGCCCAAAAAGACATTGGCCCAGTTCCTTTTCACGGTTAATCCCCTCTTTGAGCTTCATCTCCAGGCTGTCGACGTAATATGCTTCATCAGCTTCCGCGCAGCTTTCGGCAAATGTTTTGTAAATGAGTTCGGATTCCTCGGTTCCGTTGGATATCCTTCTCATCTCCTCCTTCATGAAACTGTCAAGCCTTCTGATGGTCCGATCCCTTATATACGCTATCCTTCCGCCATGCCTGGAGATATTGGCGTTCCAAATGGGTATTATATCATCGTACTTTTTGTCGGTTCTTCCCCTTTTAAGCGCGTGGGATTTATTTTTGACAAGCTGGTTGTACTGCTGCAGGCTGTAAAGGTAGCTTTTGCTTACCTGGCACAGCAATACGTCAATAAACCTTCTTCTCTGCAAAGGCGAACCCTTTACTGTATCCAATGTCTCTGGGGAAAAGAATATCATGTTCAAGGTTCCGAGGATATCGGACAGCCTGTTTCTCCTGATGCCGTTTATTTCGGCATACTTTCCCTTTTCCCGGTAATACCGGATATCTATCCGGCAGTTCATATCCCGGATGTAAGCCCCGAGTGAAATCTCAAAACCCTCGGCGCCTTTTCTTATCATGTCCTGGTAGTTGTTCGTCCTTTGGGATTTGCCCGTTGCTGTTATATAAAGCGCCTCAAGGACATTGGTTTTTCCCTGGGCGTTTTCACCGAATAAAATATTAATACCTTCTCCAAACTCAATGGATTGGTATTGATAGTTTCGAAAATTCCTAAGTTCAAGCCTCTCAACCCTCAAGTCTTCACACCGGCCTGTTCGATGACATATATATCATTGCCTATTTTTATAACATCATTATGTTTCAATTTCCTGCCCCGCCGTTTCTCCGTTTCTCCGTTTACCGATATATCTATGGCCGCGATGAATTGTTTTGCCTCACCGCCTGTTGATATGATACCGGCCAGCTTCAGAAACTGATCAAGCTTTATATATTCTGTATATATGCTGATTCTTTTCATTATCTCTCCTAATTCTTCAGCCTTACAGGCAGTATCAGGAACAGGAATCTTTCATGTTCCACAGGGGTTATTATGCACGGTCCTACAGGCGACGTGAATGAAACCTTAATCTTTTCGTCATTGATTACCTTAAGGGCGTCAAGGAAGTACCTGGGGTTGAATCCTATCTGCATAGCATTTCCTGAATTCTCTATATTAATCTCTTCCTTTGACATTCCTCTTTCTGTGGTTGAGGATATCACCATTTTGTCATCGTCAAGGTTTATGCGCACAGGGTACCTTTTGTCGTCGCTGGTAATTAGGGATGCCCTTTCCATGCTTTCTTCCAGTTCACGGGTATTGACGTTTATTACCGTTTCAAACTGTGTCGGTATATAGCTCTGGTAGTTCATAAATTCGCCTTCGAGAACCTTGGACACGATCCTGCAGTTTTCAAGGGCAAACGATGTCAGGCTTCCTGCAAGAGAAATGGTAACATTCTCTTCGCTGGTTTCAAGTACACGCAGTATTTCCTGCATATTCCTGCCGGGAATGACAACTTTGAAATTTACATCTTCCTTTATCAGGGAGCTGCATACTGCCATCCTGAAACCGTCCAGCGCAGCCATTTTAAGTTCGCCCTGGCGCGCCTCCACCAGCACGCCCGTCATAATCTTCCTGTTCTCATCGGTTCCCACGGCAAATATGGTCTGGCGGATCAATTCCCTCAGCTGCGACTGGGGAAGGCTCAATGATATTTCACTTTCATACTCGGGAGGCATGGGATAGGACTCACCGTCCATCCCTCTTATCTCAAAATATGAGTTCAAGCATTCTATCCTTACCTTGAATCCATCCAGAACCTCTATGTAAACTGGTGCATCTGGCAGCCGTCTGACTATCTCTCCGAATATCCTTGCTTCTATGACTATCGATCCTTTTCTCTGGATGTCCGCGTCAACGCAGCATTCGATTCCCAGGTCAAAGCAGTTTCCTATAAGTTTAACCTTTTCATCAGCTTCGATATATATTCCTTCCAGTATGGGGAGCGTAGCTTTTGTCATTACTGCTCTCTGGACAATGTTTATTGCTTCCATCAGGTTTTGTTTCAGAACGATAATCTTCATCCCTGCTTACACCTCTTGTTTATATTAGTTTAAAAATATAGTCATAATAGTAATAAGGGTTGTGGTATATGTTGAAAACCCTGCCGACGCAATAGAACGCATCGGTTTTGACTGTTGATAAAACTGTTGAAAACCCATGGATGTTATAATTATAACAATCTTCTATTTGATGTGACAAAATTCTTCACCTTTTTTCCACTGCATAATCCACAGGATTTTGTTGATTGCTATATTTTTCCTGTAATATTTCGTTTCAGTTCCATTATGGTCCTTCTGAGCTCATTGTTATTCTCGATGGCGTCCTGTATTTTCTCACAGGCATGCATTACAGTGGTATGGTCACGTCCGCCGAATACCTGGCCGATCTTTGGAAGGGACATATCTGTGAGTTCCCTGCAGAGGTACATGGCTACCTGCCTGGGATGTGCAACATCGCGGGATCTCTTCTTTGTGGTGAGTTGTTCCGGTGATATATCGTAGTACCTTGAAACCACTTTCATAATGGTGTTGTGGTTTATGTTGGCCTTGGATATCCCTGCCAGGATCTGCTTAAGGCAGCTTTGGGCCAGTTCCAGCGTTATTGGGCTTCCTGTGAGGGACGCATATGCTATCACCCGGTTGAGGGCGCCCTCCAGCTCACGGATATTTGATTCAATATTCTCGGCTATGTACGAAAGCACCTCATCGGGAATATCATAACGCTCCTGCTGGGATTTCTTCCTCAAAATTGCTATTCGCGTTTCCATGTCAGGGGCCTGTATGTCCGCGATAAGACCCCATTCGAAACGTGAACGCAGCCTTTCCTCCAATGTCAGTATTTCCTTGGGGGGCTTGTCGCTTGAAAGGACAATCTGCTTGCTGGCCTCATAGAGGGCGTTGAATGTATGGAAAAACTCCTCCTGTGTCCTTTCCTTCCCCCCTATGAACTGGATGTCGTCTATCAGGAGCACGTCTATATTGCGATACTTGTTCCGGAACTCTTCGTTCCTGTCATCCTTGATGGCGTTGATCAAATCGTTTGTGAACTTCTCGGAGGATGTATACAACACCTTTTTGGTCGGATACTGTTCAATAATAAAATGGCCGATGGCGTGCATCAGGTGCGTTTTTCCGAGACCAACCCCGCCATATATAAATAAAGGATTATATGCCGTGGCCGGCGACTCGGCAACCGCGAGAGCAGCGGCATGGGCCAGCTGGTTTCCGCTTCCCCTTACAAATGTGTCAAAGGTGTATTTTGGATTGAGAATTGATACATAGGATGAATAGTTGTCCTGGTCTATGGTTTCTTCATCTTTGGGCTGTTCAGCCGACCGGACAAACAGGTTGATGTCCAGATCCCTTTTTGTTACAACCTTTATGGCGTTCTGGATCAAATCCTTGTAACGGGAGTTTATTATACCGAGGTTAAATTCTGAGGGAACCTCCAGAGACAAAACGTTGTTTTCAAGGGATACAGGAACAATAGGCTCTATCCAGGTGCTGAAACTGACGCTTGTCATTTCGTCCTGAAGCAGTCTCAGCGCCTCTTTCCATATTTCCTTAATGTCAGATGCCATTCCCTATTCCCCCATCAGAAATCCTAACCGTATCTTTTAATATATCAAACTTCAATATGCGTTTCAACTAAATCATCCGAAAGAGAATACCATCCGAAACCTTCGGCCAAATAAAGACAAAAGGCTGTTTGGGCTTGTTTTTCTTGACTTATTTATATGGTGCGTTATATAATACTTTTTGGTGTCCATATTTGCAGAAAACGATTTGAAATAAACAGCCGACGATTGGAGGTGCAACCGATGCTTCGTACCTATCAGCCCAAGAAGAGGCAGCGCAAGAAGGAACACGGCTTCAGAAAAAGGATGAAAACTGCCAACGGCAGGAAGGTTCTCAGAAGAAGAAGACAGAAAGGCAGAAAGAGGCTAACTGCATAAAGACCATTAATGTGGTCTTTTCTTTTATCACTGCCATGGCGCCTGTCTGATGGCAGTTGAACGCTGATACGGGAGTGCAGTTTTTTCGGGATTATGGGTAAACTTCCGGTATTGAAGAAAAACAGCGATTTTCACAGGGTTTATAGCAAGGGCAAGTATGCTTCGTCGGAATCATTGGTCATTTATTGTGTCAAAAGAAAGGCCAACACTGTCAGGATTGGAATAACTACAAGCAAAAAGGTTGGAAAGAGTGTCCAGCGAAACAGGATGAGGCGGCTGGTCAGGGAGAATATCAGGCTTATGCATGAACAGCTTGCTCCCGGGATGGATCTGGTCATTGTGGTAAGGAAGGCGGACCCGGACGCAAACCTGCACAGTATAGGCAGAGAAATGAGATTTCTTTTGAAGAAGCTGGATATATTTGTAAGGGACAAGGACCATGAGGGCGCTGCTGATAATACTGATCAAGGCGTATAGAAAATATATTTCACCTCTTAAAGGAAAGCCTTCATGCAGGTTTTATCCGACCTGCTCCCAGTATGCGCTGGATGCGGTTACAAGATATGGTGCCATCAAGGGTTCCTTCTTATCAATAAAAAGGCTTTTGAAGTGTCATCCCTTTCATCCGGGAGGGTATGACCCCGTAAAATAAAAACACGGAACCGGAGGGTGAGAATAACGGTATGCAGGCTTTGTTAAGCGCATTGGGCGTGATTTTCGGAAAGCTGATGTTTTTTATATACAACACCATTGGCTTTCATAACTATGTCATATCTCTCATATTGTTCACTATTGTATACAAACTGATCCTGCTTCCCCTGTCCATCAAGCAGATGAGAAACACACAGAAGATGCAGGAATTCCAACCTGAGCTTCAAAGGCTCCAGGAGCGCTATAAGAATGATAAGGAAAAACTTAACGAGATGACCATGAAGTTCTACCAGGAGAAAGGCTATAACCCCACATCGGGCTGCCTTCCCCTTCTGATCCAGTTTCCTATCATCATAGCGCTTTTCTATGTTATAAGGATGCCCATGACCTATATGCTGGAGCTGCCCGCGAAAGCGGTTGGCGAAATGGTTATAGCTTCGGTTGAAAAAGGGGAGCTTTCAAAGGATACCCTTAAAAACAAGAATTACGACGCCATAAAGGATAACCCCATTGATGTTTATATGGCGTATAATTCCAGCGACGCATATTTCGAGATAAGGCTTATCGAAAGCTATAAGAAACACCCGGAAATCATTGATAATAACCCCACGCTGACGGAAGATAAAAAAGAACTTCTGAAGAATTTTGATCTCAAGATGTTCAATATCTTTAACCTTGGCGTTCAGCCAAGCCTTAATCCCAGTATAATAAAGGAGGACCCCGGGACTTATGTGCCGGCATTGATACTGCTGATCATTGCGGTTGTCGTCTCCTATTTTACATCGCTTCTGATGATGCCCAACGCCCGGCAGAAGAAAGATCCCAAGGACAAAAAGGCAAAGGATCCCAGCGGGTGTGCCGGAAAGAGCATGCTCTATATGGGCCCGATTATGACGCTCTGGATCGGAACCATTGCCCCGAGCGGACTTGCCTTTTACTGGATAATAAACAGTGTTCTGTCGTATGTTCAGCATGTGCTTATGAATACGAAGTTTAAGAAGGATAAGGAGGGAAGCGAGGTTGCTAAGGTCGGTAGTAAAGGAAGCAAGGACGGTTGAAGAAGCGGTTCGACTGGCGCTTGATGAGCTGGGAATAGATGAAGACCAGGCGGAGGTAGAGGTTATCAGCGAAGGAAATAAAGGCCTTCTCGGGCTTATAGGCAGCAAAAACGCAGTTGTCAAAGTAACGGAGAAACTGGGTATAGACGTTATCGTAAAGGACTTTCTCGAACCGCTGTTTGATAAGCTGGGGATCGAAGCCGATATGGAAATAACCATGGAAGACGGCCTGATCAACATCCGGCTGACAGGAGATGATGTAGGCATAATCATAGGCCGCAGGGGAGAAACCCTTGACGCGCTCCAGTATCTTCTCAGCCTTGTAATAAACCGATATACCCGCGATTATACACGGGTGATACTGGACGTTGCCGATTACAGGAAAAAACGCGCCGAAACACTGCAGCGACTTGCGAAAAGGGTTGCGGAGAGGGTTTCAAGGACGAGGAAGAATATCACGCTGGAAGCCATGAATCCATATGAAAGAAGGATTATTCACTCGTCGCTCCAGGAATTTCCGAATATCAATACTCAGAGTGTGGGTGAAGAACCAAACCGGAAGGTTGTAATACGTTACGCACCTGATAAATAGCAGCGAGCAAAGTTCAGGCGGACAGAGGGAATACCCACTGTCCGCTTTTTGAAATTTGAGCATAACCCGGCTTTTCAGGCTCAAACTGCGGAAAACAGGCAATCCTATTATCTGAACAGAAGGTGGAAAAGAATATGGAAGATACCATAGCCGGTGTTTCAACCGCCGTTGGAAGCGCCGGGCTTGCCGTTATTCGCATGAGCGGCGAAAAATCGTTTGAAATAGCGGATAAGGTTTTTAAAGGGAAGGTCCCGGTAAGGGACCAGGAATCCCATACCCTGCAATACGGCAGGATAGTGGCCGATGACGGCGAGGTTGTGGACGAAGTCCTGCTTACAAAAATGGCCGCCCCCAAAACATATACAAGGGAAGATGTGGTTGAAATAAACTGCCATAGCGGTTTCTTTGTAACGGGAAGGATCCTTCGCCTGCTATATGAGAAAGGCGTAAGGCCGGCCGAACCCGGCGAGTTTACAAAACGCGCATTTATCAACGGGCGGATTGACCTGTCGCAGGCAGAGGCCGTTATGGACCTGATCCAGGCCAAGACCGGAAAGAGTTCCAGGGCTGCCATAAACCAACTGGAAGGAAAGCTCTCATCCGAGCTGAATGAAATCATAACCGGGCTTACAAATACCCTGGCCCATATCGAAGTGGACCTGGATTACCCTGAGTACAACCATGAGGAGCTTTCAATAAAGCAGGTGGAGGAAGAAGCAAGGCGGGCGATGTCGAGGCTGGAAAATTTGTTGGGCAGCTTCCACTACGGAAAGATCCTCAGGGAAGGGATGGATGTTGTTATAGCCGGCAAGCCCAACACGGGAAAGTCTTCCCTTCTGAACTACCTGACAAGGAAAAACAGGGCCATAGTTACCGACATACCCGGTACTACCCGCGATGTGATTGAGGAGACAGTCAATATTGGAGGCATACCCATAAACCTCACCGATACGGCAGGGGTCAGGGAAACCGACGACCCGGTTGAAAGCATAGGCGTTACCAGGAGCCTGGAGGCATTGAAACAGGCCGATCTTGTAATACTCATGCTGGATGCCTCAGACTGGCAGACCAGGGAGGACGAAAGGCTCCTTGAACTGGTTAAGTCCAGCCAGGCCCATTTTATTACTGTATTCAACAAGATTGACCTTGTTAAGGACCCCGAAAAAATAGACCTGTTGAAAAGGCTTTATCCCGACGGCGTGTTCATATCGATAACCGAGGACAAGGGCCTTGATGTCCTGGAAAAACGGTTGATAGATTATGCATGCGGGAATAAAATTGATCTTGACAACCAGGTGCTTGTAACCAACGCAAGGCACGAACGGCAGCTGCGCATGGCCTATGAAACGCTGGAAGCTGCCCGGGAAGCAATAAGATCGGGTATGACCCTGGATATTGTGGCGCTGGAGCTAAGATCTGCGCTGGACCACCTGGGAAGAATAACGGGCCAGACGGCTGAGGAAGAAATCATAAACGCCATTTTCAGCCGTTTCTGCATCGGCAAGTAAGCCGGACAGCGGGAAGAGAAAGGTTATGACAGATATCAGGACAGAATTTGACGGGTTTATAGCAGGTGAATATGATGTCGTAGTGGTGGGCGCCGGCCATGCCGGCTGCGAGGCTGCCCTTGCAAGTGCGCGCCTGGGGATGAAAACAGCCATTTTTACCCTCAACCTGGACAGCATCGCCAATATGCCCTGCAATCCCAATATTGGAGGGACCGCCAAGGGCCAGCTTGTCCGGGAAATTGACGCATTGGGGGGGCAGATGGGTCTGTCAGCCGATGCTACTTTTATCCAGTCCAGGATACTTAACAGGGCGAAGGGACCCGCAGTCTATTCCCTCAGGGCGCAGATCGACCGCAGGGCCTACCAGCAGCACATGAAACATGTGCTGGAAAGCCAGGAGAACCTTGACCTGAAGCAGGCCGAGGTTACCGAGATCCTCGCCTCGGAAGACAAAAAGGTCAGGGGGATAAGGGTGCGAACAGGTACAATATATCTTGCAAAGGCTGTTATCCTGACCACCGGCACTTATCTCAACGGCAGGATCATTATCGGAAGCACCAGTTACAGCAGCGGCCCTGATGGGCTGTTTCCCGCCAACATGCTGTCAGACAGCCTCGCGTCCCTTGCCATCGAACTGATGAGATTCAAGACGGGAACCCCCGCCCGGGTTAACAGGAGGAGCATCGATTTTTCAAAGATGGAGGAACAGCCGGGGGACACTGAAATTACGCCCTTCTCCTTCATGAATGGCGAGATAACAAGGGACCAGGTATCCTGTTACCTGATCCATACCAATGAGGAAACACACAGGATAATACGGGAAAACCTCCACAGGTCTCCTCTCTATGGGGGCGAGATCAAGGGCATAGGCCCGAGATACTGCCCGTCCATTGAGGACAAGGTCGTGAGGTTTTCGGACAGGGAGTCCCACCAGGTATTCATAGAGCCTATGGGCCTCAACACCGAGGAGATGTATGTGCAGGGCATGTCCACCAGCATGCCCGAGGATGTCCAGATCAAAATGTATAAAACGCTTCCGGGACTTGAGAATGTTTCAATCATGAGGCCGGCTTATGCCATCGAGTACGATTGCATAAACCCGACTCAACTGAAGCTGTCCCTGGAGTTCAAAGAGATAGACGGACTTTTTGCGGCCGGCCAGATCAACGGCAGTTCCGGCTATGAGGAAGCCGCCGCCCAGGGCATCATGGCCGGTATAAACGCCGCCCTGAAGCTTAAGGGAAGAGAGCCTCTGATCCTGGACAGGTCCCAGGCATATATCGGCGTTCTCATTGATGACCTTGTCACCAAGGGTACAAATGAACCCTACAGGATGATGACATCGAGGGCCGAGTACAGGTTGTGGCTCAGGCAGGACAACGCGGATATAAGGCTTACGCCCATAGGAAGGGAAATAGGGCTTGTAAGCGACGAGCGCTATGCGCGTTTCCTGAAAAAGCAGGAGGCCATCGAGGCTGAAATGAAGAGGCTTAAGGACACCCTTGTCTCCCCCGGCGATGAGATCAACCGTTTCCTTGCATGCCATGGTAGCTCTGGGATAAAGACGGGCATCAGGCTCTATGACCTGCTGAAGCGCCCCGAGATAGAATATGAATACCTGAAGGAAATCGGCCTTGGCGCCGAACTTCCCCGCGAGGTTATCGAGCAGGTGTGCATCAGCATCAAGTATGAAGGCTATCTCGCCAAACAGATGAAGCAGATCGAGCAGTTCAGGAGAATGGAGGAAAGGAAGCTCCCCGATGATATAGACTACAACAGCATTTCAGGCCTTTCATCCGAAGCAAGGCAGAAACTTGACAAGCACAGGCCCGAATCCCTGGGACAGGCATCCCGCATTTCGGGCGTGTCTCCCTCTGATATTTCTGTGCTGCTGGTATATCTTGAATCTCGAAAACGTAAAGGGGCAAAGACAGACAAGGACTGATGTCCTGCCCTGCTCCGTGCATATATCATCCTGACCGTCATAACGAAAGGAAAGCGTTGCGATGAACCTGTTAACTGAAGGCGCCGATGCCCTGGGCGTACCGCTCAGCGAGAAGAACGAGGAAAAGTTCAGCGCTTATACCCGCCTGTTGCTGGAATGGAACAAAAAAATCAACCTGACGTCTGTAACCGATGAGAAGGAAATCATTATCAAGCATTACCTGGACTCATTGTCCCTTGGAAGCGCAGTGGACCTTAAGGGCAAAACCCTGATCGATGTTGGTACAGGCGCCGGGTTTCCCGGCATACCCCTGAAGATCCTGCGGGAAGACCTGGCCGTTACGCTGCTGGATTCACTGGAAAAAAGGGTCAGGTTCCTTAATGAAGTAATCGGCTGCCTTTCCCTTGATGGCATTGAAGCCATCCATGGAAGGGCGGAGGATTACGGCGTAAAGCAGGAATACAGGGAGAAATATGATTACGCAACGGCAAGGGCTGTGGCGGAGCTTTCGGTGCTTTGCGAATACTGCCTTCCCTTTGTGAAGCCGGGCGGGCTCTTTATAGCCATGAAAGGCCCTTCGGCGGAAACCGAACTCCAGGAAGCCGGAAAGGCCATTTCCATCCTTGGCGGCAGGCTGGAGGATGTGAAAAAACTTGTTCTCCCGTTCAGCGATTATGAAAGGACAATAATCCTTATAAGAAAATGTCGACACACACCCGCAGGTTATCCCAGGAAAAGCGGCAAGCCGACAAAATCACCTCTCAAATGATGGCGAAATCCGCTATATATGAGGGTTTGTGCGATATATTCCTTCCCGAAAAAAAAGGATGGCAGCCTTCCACCATCGAATATTTTAATGACAGAAAAAATATTCCCAATCCACAAAAGATGATGAAAGGACAGGTTGCCGTATGATTGCCACGAAGATCAAATTCCCGGTATCCGAAAAGACAGGTGAGGAACAAAAGCAGGACAGCAAAAAAATAACCATGATACCCATTGATTTGATAAGGCCAAACCCGTATCAGCCCAGGAGGAAATTCGAACAGGGGTCCCTGGATGAGTTGTGCCAGTCCATCAAGCAGTACGGCGTCATCCAGCCCATCAATGTAAGAAAGATTTCCTCGACACATTACGAGCTGGTTTCGGGTGAAAGAAGGCTCAGGGCCTGCATACAGGCGGGTCTGAAGGAAATCCCGGCCATTGTTGTGGATGTGGGGGAGGATGATTCTGCGATTCTGGCGCTTATTGAAAACCTCCAGCGCGAGAATCTCGGCTATATGGAAGAAGCCGAAGGGTACAGGAACCTGATCCGGGAGCACGGGCTTACCCAGGAGGAACTGGCCCAGAAGATCGGGAAGAGCCAGTCGACCATAGCCAATAAAATCAGGCTGCTCCGCCTGTCTCCCATGATCAAGAAGATGCTGGCGGACAACAACCTTACCGAAAGGCATGCGCGGGCGCTTCTGAAGCTGGACAACGAGCAGCTGCAGATGAAGGTGCTGCAGAAGGTATGCGAGAGAGGGCTCAATGTCCGGAAAACCGAGGAGCTGGTACAAAAGGCCCTGGACAAGTATTGCTCCCCGGCCAGGTCCGATGAGTATAAAGGCCGTGTCACAAAGACAATCAAGGATATCAGGATATTCGTCAACACCATCCGCCAGGCGATCGATACCATGAAAAGATCCGGGGTTAACGCACGGGCAGCCCAGATTGACAGGGGCGAGTACCTTGAGTTCATAGTCCGGATCCCAAAGCGTGAAGATCTGCAAAAGGCTCAATAGAGCCTTTTTGGGTCACATATGCGATCTCCATCTTAATGCCTGTCATAAAAAGGACAGGCATCTTTTTTGCATCCAAAGACGAGCTCTTAAAGCCGGTTCCGGGCCATGCCCCCGGATATGCGGCAGGCTTTTTGAGTGGACATTAATGTAATTTATATATTAAAATATAATAGATATTGCAGTCGCAAAGATGATTACAATAGACAAACAACTCGCAGAAAGGAAGCACTCCTGATGTCCGAAAACGGTGGAAATAACGAGAACAAGTTGGCTAACAGAATCATTCCGGTAGACATTGAGACCGAAATGAAACAGTCCTTTATCGATTACGCCATGAGCGTTATCGTCGACCGGGCCCTCCCCGATGTGAGGGACGGTCTGAAGCCCGTTCACCGAAGAATCCTGTATGCCATGCACATTCTTGGGTTTACACCGGACAAGCCCCACAGAAAAAGCGCCACAACGGTGGGCGAAGTTCTTGGCAAATACCATCCTCACGGCGAGGCGGCCGTATACGACAGCCTTGTCCGCATGGCCCAGGACTTCTCGCTCCGGTATACCCTCATTGACGGCCATGGCAACTTCGGTTCGGTGGACGGCGATCCCCCTGCAGCCATGAGGTACACCGAGGCGCGCCTTTCCAGGATCTCAACCGAAATGATGCGGGATATCAACAAGGACACGGTTGATTTCAAGCCCAACTTTGACGAGCACGAGATAGAGCCCGTGGTCCTTCCCTCCCGTTTTCCAAATCTTTTGGTCAACGGATCATCAGGAATTGCCGTGGGTATGGCAACCAATATACCTCCCCACAACCTTGGGGAGGTCATTGACGGTATTATTAAAGCAATAGATAACCCGGATGTAACCATAGATGAACTGAACGAAATCATAAAAGGGCCTGATTTTCCCACCGGAGGAGAAATCGTTGGCACCAGCGGAATCAGGGAAGCCTACAATACCGGAAAGGGCAGGATCGTTGTCCGCGCCGTTGCTGAAATAGAAGAGTATTCGGGAAACCGGCAGAGGATCGTCGTAACCGAACTTCCTTACCAGGTCAACAAGGCACGGCTTATTGAAAGGATCGCCCAGATTGTAAAGGAAAAGAAGATAGACGGCATATCGGACCTCCGGGATGAATCCGACAGGGACGGCATGCGCATAGTTGTTGAACTTCGGCGCGATGCCAATGCCAAGGTTGTTTTGAACCGGCTTTATTCCTTTACCCAGATGCAGGATGCCTTCAATGTCAATATGCTGGCGCTGGTGCAGACCCCCGACGGCAAGTTCGAACCCAGGATCCTGAATCTCAAGGAAGCCATCCAGTACTATATCAGGCACCAGGAAGATGTCATCCGCAGAAGGACCAGGTACGACCTGGAGAAGGCAGAAGCCAGGGCCCATATCCTGGAAGGCCTCAGGATAGCCATCGACAATCTTGACGAGGTCATCAGCATCATAAAAGCGTCTAAAAATGAACCAGCGGCAAAGGAAAACCTGATAGCCAGGTTCAATTTCAGCGAAAAACAGGCCCAGGCCATAGTGGACATGCGCCTCGGAAGGCTTACAGCCCTGGAACAGGAGAAGCTTGAAGAAGAATACCGCGAACTCCAGGAGAAGATCGCCTATTACAGGGACGTTCTTGCAAAGCCTGAACTGGTGTCCAAAATCATAAAGGACGAGCTGACCGAAATTAAGGAGAAATACGGCGATGAAAGGCGCACCAGCATTACGGCGGAAGAGTTCGAAATCGATATGGAGGACCTTATAAAGGACGAGCCCGTGGTGGTCACCCTTACACGGTTCGGCTATATCAAGCGCATTTCCAGCAGCGCATATAAGAGCCAGAAACGCGGGGGGAAGGGCATAACCGGACTCACCACCAGGGAGGATGATTTTGTGGTGGACATGTTTACCACCACAACCCACAAGTATCTGATGTTCTTTACCAATAAAGGGCGGGCATACAAGCTGCGGGCCTGGCAGATACCCGAAGCCGGAAGGCAGGCGCGTGGCACAGCCATTGTCAACCTTCTTGAACTGGAGCCGGGGGAAAAGATCAATGCCTTTATCCGCCTGGATGGCGACGAGAAGGATGCATATCTTGTCATGGCCACAAAGAATGGCATGATCAAAAAGACGCCCCTTGAGCAATATGAGAACATACGGAAGGGCGGTATTCAGGCCATCACTCTCAGGGAGGGCGACGAGCTTATTGAAACCCGTCTCTCCTATGGCAAAGATGATATCATACTCATAACCCGCAACGGCATGTCCATCCGTTTCCATGAGAAAGACGTAAGGCCCATGGGCCGCACCTCAATGGGGGTCATAGGGATCCGCCTGGAAGATGACGACGAGGTCATCGCCATGCTGAAGCATCTGCCCAATTCCACGCTCCTCGTGGTTACCCAGAATGGATTCGGCAAGAGGACCGAGTTTGAGGAGTACAAGGTACAGCAAAGAGGCGGCAAGGGCATACTGACCTACAGGGTCACCGAGAAGACCGGGCATCTTATCGGAGCGGTAGCCGCCTATGATGAAGATGATCTCCTGCTGATAAGCACAGACGGCGCCATAATCCGCCTGCGGGTCAATGAAATAAGCATACTGAGCAGGGTTACCCAGGGTGTGACCCTGATGAGGACATCTGAAGACAACCGCGTGGTATCCCTGGCAAGGCTTACGCCTGAAGTCAAGGAAGAGAATGACAGTGAACCGGATGAAGACAACTCTGCAGAGGAGAACGGGGATTCCGAATAGGACTGCCGCATGGGAAGCAGCCCGTTTTCCGTTCCGAAACCGTCATGATGAACTGAAAAAGTATATGGACATCCTGTCATAATATCACAGGATGTCCATATTATATTTATTGAAGGACTTTTGTTTCTCTGGCGGCCGTACTTTCGCGAATTCTCAGATTACCGGCAAGGATAATGTCATTTTGCGCCTGCCTTTGCGTGGACCCTGCATTAACATGTATGGGCTGTGTGGATGAAAAGCGCATGGATAAATAATTAGAAAGAATTACCTTCTTGACATCCACACAGCGGACATGCTAAACTGGAGTTCCGCCGAAACGGGTTTTGAAAAGAAAGTATTATTTATCAAAACAAAGGTGAAAATGCTCTTGACAATAAAACGGGACGGTGGTAAGATAAAAAAGCTGTCGCTTGTCGGGGAATCCCTGAAACGGTGACAGGAAGCCGAAATAGGGCGGCACGGACATTGAAAATTGAACAGTGTATGATGTAAGGAACTCGTTAATGAAGTTCATGGATTACGGTGAATCCATGGACGCCTTGAGTAATTCAGCTGCTTGGCCAAGACAAGCAGACGGAAAACGCAAAGAATGTAAGTTCTG
>JAAXZX010000100.1 GCA_012719645.1 Clostridiaceae bacterium | reverse complement strand
AATCCCATTATACCCTATCTAAAGGCAAAACACACTAATAATTTCAGCTTTATCTTTTCAGCCTTAATACTGATCTGCCAGTCATTTCAAAATCTATGGAAGTTACTTCTTCAAAGTGGAACTTTCCTTTTCAATTGACCGTTTTCAAATTCTTTACGGAAATGTCTGGCATGACAAAAAACGCCTCGCGTAAACGCGAGACGTTTTTGCATAGTAAACTTAATAGCCCATGAACGAAAAAACATAGGCTGTTAATGCATGATATCATTCAGCTATATCCATGATCACTTCCTCGATCGGCGCTCCCGGGGGAACCATGGGATATACTTTGAGATCCCTGTCTATTTCGCAGTTTATCACCACGGGCCGGTCCTGCGCCATGGCCTTCTTTATGGTCTCTTCCACGTCACCCTTTTCGGTAAGGTTGTATCCCACTGCACCAAATGCCTCGGCCAGCTTTACGAAGTCGGTACCCCTGTCCAGGGTCGTATGCGAATATCTGCCGTCATAGAACAGGTTCTGCCACTGTCGCACCATACCAAGGGCATGGTTGTTCATGATCACCACTATAACAGGAAGCTTGTATTCCACAGCCGTAGCCAGTTCGTTCATGTTCATCCTGAAGCTTCCGTCGCCGGCGATATTGAACACCCGCTTGCCCGGTGCGCCGACCTGGGCTCCCAGGGAGGCTCCAAGGCCGAAGCCCATTGTACCGAGGCCGCCCGAGGAAACAAAGGTCCTTGGCCTGGTAAACTTGTAGTGCTGTGCCGTCCATATCTGGTGCTGGCCTACTTCGGTAGCTATGATGGCATCGCCGCCGGTCAGTTCATAGATCTTCTCCAGGACGTACTGGGGCGTAAGGGTATCTTCACGATAAGAGAGGGGATACTTAGCCTTCATATCCCGGATGAAGGACATCCACTCCTCCCTTTCAACCCTCTTAATCCTCTTGTTCAGGGCGCGCAGCACTTCGCGGACATCCCCGATGATATACCTGCTGGACCGGACGTTCTTGTTGACCTCGGCCGCGTCTACATCTATGTGGAGAATCCGCGCTTTTGACGCGAAGCGCTCCGCCTTGCTCACGACACGGTCACTGAAACGGGCGCCCACCGCGATGAGCAGGTCGCATTTTGTTGCGGCCATGTTTGAGGTCTTGGTCCCGTGCATGCCTATCATGCCTGTATAATTGGGATGTGTGGCTGGAAAGGCGCCCATGCCCATCAGGCTGAGGGTAACAGGTGCATTGACCTTCTCGGCAAACTCCAGGAGCTCCGGGGCTGCATCGGAGGAAATGACGCCGCCCCCTGCATAGATCAGGGGCTTTTGGCTGTTCTCAATCAGTTCCATGGCGTAGTTAATCGCCTTTTCGGAAATGTCCTCCGTGCGCCTTGGGATCTCGCGCTTCGGGGCAGGCGTATACTCCGCCTTCTGCGCGGTGATGTCCTTCGGTATGTCTATGAGCACGGGACCCGGCCTTCCTTCCTGTGCTATGTAGAAGGCTTTTCTGACAATATTGGCCAGGTCGTTGACATCCTTGACTATGAAATTGTGCTTGGTGATGGGCATGGTGATGCCCGTAATGTCCACTTCCTGGAAACTGTCCTTGCCAAGAAGGCTCAGTGGCACATTTCCCGTTATGGCCACTACCGGGACTGAATCCATGTAAGCAGTGGCTATGCCGGTCACAAGATTGGTGGCTCCGGGGCCCGATGTGGCAAGGCATACCCCCACCTTCCCGGTCACGCGGGCATAGCCGTCGGCGGCATGGGCCGCGCCCTGCTCATGGGATGTGAGATAATGCCTTATCCTGTCCCTGTATTTATATAAGGAATCATATATATTCAGCACAGCCCCGCCGGGAAAACCGAAGATGGTGTCAACACCCTGTTCAAGCAAGCATTCCAGCAGAATGTCAGCACCCGTCAACCGCATGAAAACACCTCATTTCAATTCGTACTTTGTTTTTTGCCACGATTTTGATCTGTATCATATTGTCTTCAATACCGCACCCTCATCGGCCGAGGAAACCATCCTTGCGTAGCGGGCCAGGTACCCGCCCTTAACCTTCGGCGGCGGGCATGACCAGTTTTTACGCCTTTGTTCCAGCACTTCCCCGGGAACCTTCAGGTTGATGGTGCAGTTGTTCATGTCGATGGCGATGATATCCCCGTCCTGGACCAGGGCAATGGGGCCGCCTTCCGCCGCCTCAGGGGAAACATGCCCTATACTGGCGCCCCTGGTGGCTCCGCTGAACCTGCCATCGGTAATCAGGGCAACATCGGCATCAAGTCCCATTCCTGCCAGCGCCGATGTCGGCATTAGCATCTCCCTCATGCCAGGGCCTCCCTTGGGCCCTTCATAACGGATCACAACTACCTCGCCCTTCTTGATGGAGCCCGATAGTATGGCCCTGATACAGTCGTCCTCGGAGTCGAATACCCGGGCAGGGCCTTCGTGGACCAGCATCTCGGGGGCTACGGCGCTTCTTTTCACCACGCAGCCGTTGGGAGCGATATTGCCTTTAAGGACAGCTATTCCGCCCGTCGGGCTATAGGGATTTTCTATGGGCCTTATAACCTGGGGATTCCTGTTCCGGGCGCCGTCCAGGTTCTCGCCGACTGTTTTGCCTGTTACGGTTATTAGGTCAAGGTTTATGAGATTCTTTTTCGAAAGCTCCTTCATCACCGCGTAAACCCCTCCGGCGGCATGGAGATCCTCCACGAAATGCCTGCCTGCCGGGGCCAGCTTGCAGAGGTTCGGCGTCCTTGCGCTTATCTCGTTGGCCATCTCCAGGTTGAATTTAACTCCTGCCTCGTAGGCTATGGCCGCAAGATGGAGCATGCTGTTGGTGCTGCATCCAAGGGCCATATCCACGGCCAGCGCGTTATAGAATGCCTCGGGGTTCAGGATATCCCGCGGCTTGATATCGGCTTTCACCAGTTCCATGATCATAAAGCCTGTCTTCTTGGCCAGGCGCACCCGCTCTGCCATAACGGCCGGTATTGTACCGTTGCCGGGCAAAGCCATGCCAATGGCTTCGGTAAGACAGTTCATGCTGTTGGCCGTAAACATGCCGGAGCATGAACCGCAGCTCGGGCAGGCGCAGTCCTCGTATTCAGCCAGCTCCTCCTCTGTCATCCTGCCGGCGCTTACGGCTCCCACAGCCTCAAACATGTCGGTCAGGCTGATCCCCTCGCTTCCGGCCCGCCCGGCCAGCATTGGGCCGCCGCTTACCACTATGGCGGGAATGTTGACCCTTGCCGCTGCCATAAGCATGCCGGGAACTATCTTGTCACAGTTGGGTATAAGCACAAGGCCGTCAAACCCGTGGGCAATGGCCATTGATTCGATGGAATCGGCGATGAGTTCCCGTGAAGCCAGGGAATAATGCATACCTGGATGGCCCATGGCAATGCCGTCACAGACACCGATGGACGGAAACTCGAAGGGTGTTCCGCCCGCGGCGTTAATACCTGCCTTCACTGCTTCTGCGATGGTATCCAGCCCTATATGCCCGGGCACGATCTCGCTCCTGGCGTTCACAACCCCTATCAGGGGTCTTTGTATCTCTTCGTCGGTATATCCCATGGCCTTGAACAGGGACCTGTGGGGAGCCCTTTCAACACCTTTCTTTACAATATCGCTTCTCATACCCTTCAACCTCTCTTTACACCGGGGACGGTTCAGACCAGGGGGACGGTTCCGCTGGTCTGACCACAGACCAAGGGGACGGTTCCGCTGGTCTGAACAGGTAAAACTCCCTGTTGCCGCCTGTTTCAGACCAAGGGAATGATTCCGGCGTTTTCCGACCTGAAAGATTGTTCTCCTGATCGATCCCAAGCGGAATTCCTGCTCTTGCCCTCATGATCTGTCCCCATGTTTTTCATTATGTCATATACGTTCTGCTACCAGTCTGCCCATCTCGGAAGTGCCAACCAGTTTCTTGCCCGGGCTCATTATATCTCCGGTCCTGTAGCCTTCCTCCAACACCCTGTCCACGGCCTTCTCCACAGCCCTGGCTTCATCTTCCAGGTGCATGGTGTACCTGAGCATCATGGCTATGGAGAGTATCGTAGCCAGGGGATTTGCCTTGTCCTGCCCGGCGATGTCGGGCGCCGAGCCATGGATGGGCTCGTACAGTCCGAAGTTTCCCTCACCCAGGCTTGCGGAGGGCAGCATCCCGATGGAGCCCGTGATCATGCTGGCCTCGTCGGACAGGATGTCCCCGAACATGTTGGTGGTAACAATCACGTCGAACTGCTTCGGGTTTCTCACCAATTGCATTGCGGCATTGTCTACATACATATGCTCAAGTTTCACATCCGGGTACTCCTGCGCCACCCTTGTGACCACTTCCCGCCAGAGGCGCGAGCTTTCAAGGACATTAGCCTTGTCCACACTGGTAACCTTGAAACTTCTCTTCCTTGCGATCCCGAAGGCTATCCGGGCAATACGCTCAACCTCTCCGACGCTGTAGGATTCGGTATCATATGCCTCATCGCCCATCTTTCCGGATCGCCTTCCCCGCTCCCCGAAATAGATGCCGCCGGTGAGTTCCCGGACGACCATGATATCCATGCTTTCGCCGATTATATCAGGCCGCAGGGTGCTTGCGTCACGCAGCTCCTTATTGAGGATGGCCGGACGCAGGTTAGCAAAGAGCCCAAGTCCACCCCTGAGTCCCAGGAGCCCGGCCTCAGGCCTTTTATCTCCGGGGAGGCTGTCCCATTTTGGGCCTCCAACCGCACCCAACAGGACCGCGTCGCTATCCTTGCAGGCATCAAGGGTTTCCTTTGGCAGTGGACTCCCTGTTGCGTCAATGGCGCATCCGCCTGCCAACAGCTTATTGAACCTGAAGCTGTGGCCAAACTTCCTGCCAACCTCCTCCAGCACCAGCAGCGCCTGTTCCGTTACCTCCGGGCCTATGCCGTCGCCCGGCAATACCGCAATCCTGTACTCCATACCCATCTCCTTTTCAGCAGGATAAGACCGTGCACAAACCACGTCTTACTCCGTTTTTGTTCTAATGTAATTTACAAGGCCGTCAGCGGCCATGATCCTTTTCATGAATTCGGGAAACGGACGGGCCTTAAAGGTGGTTCCCCTTGTAAGGTTCTTAATGATCCCGGTATCGAAGTCCACCTCCACCTCGTCTCCTGCTTCTATTCCTTTCACCGCCTGTTCGCATTCCAGGATGGGAAGCCCGATATTGATGGCATTCCTGTAGAATATCCTCGCGAAGGTGGAAGCTATCACACAGGACACCCCGGAAGCCTTTATGGCGATGGGCGCATGTTCGCGGGAGGAGCCGCAGCCGAAATTCCTTTCAGCCACGATTATGTCACCCGGCCTGACATTCTTCACAAAGTCGGGATCGATATCCTCCATGCAGTGAGCAGCCAGTTCCTTCGGATCGGAAGTGTTCAGATAACGGGCGGGTATGATCACATCGGTGTCCACATTGTTGCGATATCTGAATACTTTACCCTTTGCTTTCATAAAACTCCTCCTTAATCGGCTTTAAGCAGAGTGTCCGGATCCGTGATCCTTCCTGTGACGGCCGATGCCGCCGCCACGGCTGGACTGGCCAGGTAGACCTCGGATTCGGTATGGCCCATCCTGCCCACGAAGTTCCTGTTGGTTGTGGACACGGCGCGTTCGCCCTTTGCCAGGATGCCCATATGCCCGCCCAGGCACGGGCCGCAGGTGGGCGTGGACACCACGGCGCCCGCCTCGACAAACTGTTCGATAAGGCCCTCTTTCAGGGCATCAAGATATATTCTCTGGGTGCCGGGGAATATAATAACCCTGACCCCCTTCTTTACCTTTCTTCCATTGAGGATCTTCGCCGCTACCCTCAGGTCTTCCAGGCGCCCATTGGTGCATGAGCCTATAACCACCTGGTCGATTTCGACGTCCCCCACCTCGTCAATGGTCCTGGTGTTGCTGGGAAGATGCGGGAATGCCACCGTGGGACGGACCTTCGAAAGATCGATCTCGTAAACCTCGTCGTAAACGGCATCCTCATCGGGCTCGTATACGGTCCACGGCTTCTTGGAGTGGGCTTTCACATATTCAATGGTCTTCTCGTCCACCATGAAAATCCCGTTCTTGGCGCCCGCCTCGATGGCCATATTGGCCATGGTGAACCGCCCGTCCATGGAGATGTATTGCAGTCCTTCACCCATGAACTCCATGGATTTGTACAGCGCGCCGTCTACGCCTATCATTCCTATGATATGAAGGATTATATCCTTCCCGCTGACCCAGCCCGAAGGCCTTCCCTTAAGTACGAATTTAATCGCTGAAGGAACCTTGAACCAGCACTTTCCGGTCGCCATGCCGGCAGCCATGTCGGTGCTTCCTACGCCGGTGGAAAATGCTCCAAGGGCCCCGTATGTGCATGTGTGGGAATCAGCGCCTATCACCAGGTCCCCGGGTACCACCAGTCCCTTTTCGGGCAGGAGGCAGTGTTCAATGCCCATCTCGCCGACCTCGAAGTAGTTCTCCACTTCCATGCTGCGGGCAAACTCCCTCACGAACCTGCACTGCTCGGCGGCCTTGATATCCTTGTTGGGAGTAAAATGATCGGGCACCAGGGCAACCTTTGCCTTATCAAATACCTTGCCGGCCCCCATCTTATGAAACTCCTTTATGGCTACGGGAGAAGTGATGTCGTTTCCCAGCACCATATCCAGACTCGCTTCGATCAGCTGTCCCGGCTCGACACTGTCCAGACCGGCATGGGCGGCAAGAATCTTCTGCGTCATAGTCATACCCATATCCTGAAGCTTCCTCCTTACATGTATACTCTTATCTTCTTCTCGAGGTCCTTGATCAGCTTGTATTCAATGGAGTCCACAAGAGCGATCCAGCTTGCCTCAATTATGTCGGTCGACACACCGACAGTAGACCAGACGGTTTCACCGTCGGTGGATTCGATCAGAACGCGTACCTTGGCCGCGGTTGCCGATTCGGAGTCTATCACGCGTACCTTGAAGTCTGTGAGGTGTACCGACGAGAGTTCGGGATAGAATACCTCCAGGGCCTTGCGCAGGGCACGGTCCAGGGCGTGTACGGGACCTTCGCCTTCCGCCGCCGTGATCTCCGACTTGCCGTCAACCTTGACCTTTATGAGGGCTGAAGCACTGGGACCCGGCCTGGCGGGCTGCTCGGATATCAGCTTGAAGGATTCCAGTTCGAAGAAAGGCCGGTACTTGCCAAGCTGTTTTCGTATTATCAGTTCAAAGGAGCTTTCGGCCCCCTCAAACTGGTAGCCCTGGTGCTCCAGTTCCTTAAGACTGTTGACAACAGCCTCGGCTTCCTTTGACTCCTTGGTGACCGACGGACATATCTCCCTTATCTTGTCCAGGATGGTTCGCCTTCCCGCGACCTCGGACATTAAAAAGCGCCTCTTGTTGCCCACAAGGTCAGGATCCACATGCTCAAAGGACCTGGTGGCCTTGGAAACACCGTCGATATGCATTCCTCCCTTATGGGCAAAAGCGCTGTTGCCCACATAGGGATCCCTTTCGTTCATGGTGATGTTCGATATCTCGGCGATCTTCCTGGCTGCATGGGTAAGCTTCGCCAGGTTATCCTGGGGAAGGCAGATTATACCCTTCTTAATCTGCAGGTTGGGTATTATGGTAGACAGGTTTGCATTCCCGCAGCGCTCCCCGTATCCAAGATAGGTTCCCTGCACATGGGACGCTCCTGCCTCAACGGCCGCGATAGAGCTGGCTACTGCCATGCCCGCGTCGTTATGGGTGTGTATCCCAATCTTTAGATTAAAGGATTCAGTCACCTTCTTCGTGATCTCATAGACCTCGCTGGGGAAGCACCCGCCGTTCGTATCGCAGAGCACGAGGCAGTCCGCGCCGCCTTCCACCGCTGCCCTAAGCGCCTTGAAGGCATAATCGGGGTTGGACTTATACCCGTCGTAGAAGTGTTCCGCATCGAATATGACTTCCTTTTTCTTCTTCTTGAAGAATTCCACGGTATCCCGGATCATGTTCAGGTTCTCCTCAAGGGTGGTCCTTATCACGTCGGTGACATGGAAATCCCAGCTCTTCCCGAATATGACGATGACAGGGGTCCCCGCTGATAGCAGGGACTGGACATTGCTGTCCTCCTCCACCGGGATATCTCGCCTCCTCGTGCTTCCGAAAGCCGCAAGCCTGGCATTCTTCAGTTTTACATGGCGCATTCTCTCGAAAAATTCGATATCCTTGGGGTTGGAACCCGGGTTGCCTGCCTCGATGTATGCAACTCCCAGGTCATCCAGCGTCCTGACAACCTTCAGCTTGTCTTCCACTGAGAATGAAATCCCCTCAGCCTGCGCGCCATCCCTCAAAGTTGAATCCAATATATCAACCTTGCGCGTCATGCCGCATTCTCCTTCCTGATGCTTGCCGAAACAGAAATTATGTCTTCTGCCGCGTCCGCTGTTACTTGCGCTGTATACTTTACTTGTTCCAGCTCATCATCTTCCTCAGTTCCCTGCCCACCTTCTCTACCAGGTGCTCCTTCTCCATCCTTCTCCTGGCGTTGAAGTTGGGCCTGTTGGCCTGGTTCTCAAGTATCCAGTTCCTGGCGAAGGTTCCGTCCTGGATCTCCTGGAGGACCTTCTTCATCTCCTTCCTGGTCTCCTCGGTGATGATGCGCTTTCCGGTCATGTAATCCCCGTATTCAGCCGTATCGCTGATGGAATACCTCATGAATTCGAATCCGCCCCTGTTCACCAGGTCGATGATCAGCTTCATCTCGTGGACGCATTCGAAATATGCGCTCTCGGGCTGGTATCCCGCCTCGACCAGTGTTTCGAACCCGGCCTTCATGAGTTCCACAACGCCGCCGCAGAGAACCGCCTGCTCACCGAACAGGTCGGTTTCGGTTTCTTCCTTGAACGTGGTTTCCAGGACACCCGCCCTGGCTCCGCCAATACCGGCGGCATATGCGAGGGCCAGTTCCTTGGCGTTGCCCGTGGCATCCTGGTAAACCGCCACAAGGCACGGCACGCCCTTGCCCTCCTGGTACTGGCTTCTTACGGTATGGCCCGGCCCCTTGGGCGCCACCATGAACACGTTCACGTCGGGCGGCGGTACGATCTGCCCGAAATGGATATTGAAACCGTGGGCAAAGGCCAGTGACTTGCCGGCCCTGAGCGCGGGTTCTATGCTCTCCTTGTAGAGCTTCGGCTGCTTCTCGTCGTTTACAAGTATCATGATGATATCGGCCTGTTTTGCCGCCTCTGCGGCAACGGCCACCTTAAGGCCTGCTTCTTCCGCAGCCTTCCAGGATTTGCTTCCTTCATAAAGGCCTACCACGACATCCACTCCGGACTCGTGCAGGTTAAGGGCGTGGGCATGGCCCTGGCTCCCGTAACCTATAACAGCCACTGTTTTCCCCTTCAGCAGGGCAAGATTGCAATCCTTCTCATAATACATCTTTGCCATGACACTAATCCTCCTCGCCATACTTCTTATAGCTTTGTATTTCCTTACTGCCTCTTTCGAGGGCTGTCAGTCCGGTGCGGACAATCTCGCGGATGCCGTAAGGCTTCATCAGGTCTATAAAGGCTTCGATCTTGTCCTCGTCACCGGTCATCTCCACGGTGAGGGTCTCGCTGGATACATCCACGACACTGGCCCTGAAGATGTCCACAATCTCAATGATGGATGCCCGTGTGTTTTCCCTGGCATTCACCTTGATGAGCATCAGTTCCCTGAATACCGACCTGTCCTTGTCCAGTTCAATGACCTTTATGACGTCAATAAGCTTATTGAGCTGTTTCTTGATCTGCTCAAGGATGTAACTGTCCCCCCTGACTACAATGGTCATGCGGGAAATGGCCGGATCTTCGGTCACGCCTACCGACAGGCTGTCGATGTTGTAGCCCCTCCGGCTGAACAGGCCGGATACACGGCTCAGTACGCCTGCCTGGTTCTCAACCAGAACTGAAAGAACATGTCTGTTGTTCACACTCATCTCCCCTTACTCTCAACTGCGATATTGGTTATTTGCAATCATATATCTATTTATGGTTACAGCGTGCTCTCGTCGGGATCGACAACGCACTCCACCAGGAATGGCCCCTTATGACTCAGGGCCTGGTCAAAGGCCGATTTTAGGTCCTCATCCTTCTCAACCCGCACGCCGCTTATGCCGTAGGCCTTTGCGAGCATGACGAAATCCGGGTTCTTATCAAGGGCAGTATGGCTGTTCTGGCCAAACACCCTGTTTTGTATCTCCCTGACCATGCCCAGGTGGGAATTATTGAACAGCACTATCTTTAGGTCTATCTCGTTGGCAGCTATGGTTCCCAGTTCGAACATGCTCATCTGGAAGCCGCCATCGCCGCAAACCGCCACAACCTGCCTATCGGGCGCCGCGATCTTTGCCCCCACCGCAGCGGGAATTCCGTAGCCCATGGTTCCCATGCCGCCCGATGCCATGAACTTCCTTCCCGGCAGGTCTTCAAAATGCCTTGCCGCCCAGAACTGGTTCTGCCCCACATCGGCGACCATTATGGCCGTGTCGCTCAGCTTTCCGGACAGGATGCGGATGGCCTTCTTGGGGTTCACCAGGCGACCGGTCTCGTAGGTTTCTTCGGTTTTCATGGCCCGCAGGGTTTCCAGCCAGGCGCTTGTATCCTTTTTCTTTATCTTCTCATTCATCTGTTTCAGGATCACACGCAGGTCACCAACGATGGGTATGTTGGTTCCCACGATTTTGCCTATCTCAGCCGGGTCCACGTCTATATGGACGATCCTCATGTTCTCGGGAAGTATCTGTGTTCCCCCGGCTGTCCTGTCGGCGATGCGCGCCCCGATGAAAACTACAAGATCGGCCATGCTTACCGCCTCGTTGGCGTAAGAAAAGCCATGGGTCCCTATCATGCCCACATAATGGGGATGGTTGGACGGGAACGCCCCTTTTCCCATCAGGGTATGGACCACGGGAATGCCTGATTTCTCTGAGAAGTACAGAAGCTCGGTATGGGCGCGCGCAAGGTTCACGCCGCCCCCGGCCAGTATCAGTGGCCTCTCGCTTTCGGCAATGGCCTTCAGGGCACGCTTGATCTGTCCCTCATGCCCCTTTACCGTAGGCTTGTAGCCGCTGATATGGACGGTTTCGGGGTAACTGTACGGGATGTCCGCGGCCTGGATGTCATGGGGAAGGTCTATGAGCACAGGGCCCGGCCTTCCGGTTGATGCGATATGGAATGCTTCACGGAAAATCCGCGGAAGATCTTTTGCGTCCCTTACAAGGTAATTGTGCTTGGTAAAGGATTCGGTAGCTCCCTTGATATCAGCTTCCTGGAAAACATCCCTGCCTATCATGGAACTGGGGACCTGCCCCGTCAATACCACCAGCGGGATTGAATCCATGTATGCCGTGGCTACTCCTGTAATCAGGTTGGTAGCACCGGGACCGGAGGTCGCAATGCATACCCCTGTCTTGCCCGACACCCTGGCATAACCGTTTGCGCTGTGAGCCGCCGCCGACTCCTGGCGTACAAGGATGTGCCTGATATCCGATTTCCTCAGGGCTTCATATACATGGACAATATATCCTCCCGGATACCCGAATACGGTATCCACGCCTTCTTCCACCAGGAATTTGACAATCGCTTCGGCTGCTTTCACAATTCCACCACCTTATCACGGTATAAAAAAACCCTCGTTCCGATACAAACAGCAGGGACGAGGGATATACTCCACGTGTTACCACCCTATTTCATTCCCATCTCACGACGGGAATCTCACGAGGTTCAATCAAACCTTCACCTGTAACGGGGCTTGCCGTTTACTCCTACTTCTGTCATAAAGGTTCAGAGTAACTGTTCGGGAGGGATATGCATAACTGCGGTCACGCCGGTTTACACCAACCACCGGCTCTCTGCGCCGACTTGTGCAGCAATGCACGGCTCCGTCATCACATTTATTAGGGGTTATTTAGTTATGCAGTTATGATTAGACCCTATTATAACAGCCTTCACTCAAAGCTGTCAATACCTATTTTTCAACCAGGGGGACGGTTCCCCTGGTCTGACCAAGGGGACGGTTTGGGGTGACCCCCTGGTCGAAATAGACGGTCAGGTCCTGGGCCAGCTTCCTTATGAAGCTGTGGGCTGCCTGCGATGTTGTGCCCTGGGTAAAGGCCACAAGGATGAACGGGCGCCTGCCATAGATGATTCCCGCGTCGTTATATACCCCCAGGGAGATGTTTGTGCCGGTCTTATGGGCGATTTCATATCCCTTGTTCACTTTCCTCACCCCGACCGGTATCCGGGAATTGTAGATATTGGCGAGGAGCGCCCTGTTCAAGGCGGCCATATACGGATCGCTGTCCTTGTTAATGTATATATTATAAAGGATCAGTCCAGTGTCATTTGGGGTAATCCTGGCGCACCTCTTGGTGGTGCCGTATTTTTCAAGGTTATTCCTGAGACTGTACCCGATGGCTCCCGACATCTCTCCATAAATGACCGAATCGGTTATCCCGAGCCTTACGAGCACCTCGTTGGATTTTGCGTTGCCTATGAGCCTCAGGCATGCATTGGAATAGTTGTTGTCACTCCTTGAGATCATGGTATGGATCATGTCCATGAGCCTGAAAGACCGCCCGGTCACCTGGTCGGTATAGACCTCGTCCTCGTCAAGTTCCCCGCGGCGGAGCATATCGTACAGGATATACCCCTGGAACAGCTTTATCACCGAGGCACTGTTGAAATACCCTTCCCGTGTCCCGTCATTGGGGTCGAACCTGGTGCGGGTGTCATTGACGCCGGTATAAAAACCAGTGCAAAGGTCCATGACGAAAACGCCCACCGGCGTCCTTATGCCCGAAAACTCCCGGGCATCGCGGATGATGGCCTGGACCTCTCTTTTGAAAGAGATATACCTGGGATCGAACACATTGTTTTCCGGCAGGGATGTCACGATCGGGCCGCTTATCTCCGCTGGTTCCCGCCCGGGCAGGTCTTCCTCCATGACCGCGGTTCCGGGATGGTATTCCCGGCTGCTTTCGGCAGCATCATGCCCGGGTATTTCCCCGCCGCTTCTGGAACCGCCATCCGGATCGTCCTCAATGGCCGGTACAGGCTCGGCGATGAAGCCCCACGGGCGGGTGTACGGATATGGATAAACCGCGCTGAAATCAGTTATATTATTGTATGCCCGGCCTGCCATATGAAGGTTTGTCACAAGCAGCAGAATACCGGCAGCCGCGCTTATGCCTTTCATAAACATTCCCGATTCCCACTCCTGTTGCCATTCCATTTTATGACGGGCTAAAGAGGGCAGCATGACGGACTCGTGAAAAGGCATGGAAAACCAGGGCACAAAGGCTTAACCTGATGAAAGATTTCAGCCTTAGTATGCCCCGCGCTGCATTTGAAAACCTGAAAATGCAGATGATATAATTGGCTTGCCGACTTGACCGGAAAACTTAAACATAAAATCATATTACAGGGCCTGTCAGCATCAACTTTTAGTGGTAAAGCGGCAGGCGGCTTTTTACCGGAAAGGAAAACCACGATGAATCTTGATTTTGGCGTTTTGATAACCACCTTCGGCATGGTGCTCCTCATGGAGATGGGAGACAAGACACAGCTCCTTGTGATGGCCTGCGCTTCAAAATTCAAGACCCGGCATGTTTTTGCCGGGATTTCGATCTCCATCATCATCCTGAACCTGCTTGCCGTATCGCTGGGCGCTGTCATAGGCGGAATAAAGGTCATACAGGATGTCGTGAAGTCGTCCGCTTCCCTGCTTTTCATCATATTCGGCCTCCTGTCCCTCAGAAAGGAGGAGGAAGAAGCCACATGTTCAACAGGCACTTCAGCGGGCGCCATCATCACGGTGGCACTGGCCTTCTTTTTAGCTGAGATAGGCGACAAAACCCAGCTCTCCACATTCTCCTTCTCAGCCCTCTACCCTGAAAGACCTTTAAGCGTTTTTCTGGGTTCAACGACAGCCCTGCTCATCGCGGACTGCATCGGCCTGGCCGCAGGCGCTGTGGCATTAAAATACATCCCCACCCGGATAATGGCGCTGATTTCTTCCTTCCTGTTCATCCTCTTCGGGCTGGTAAGCGAATGGTCGGCGCTTCGCAGCAACTTCGGCATGGATGAAACCCAGGCAAAGATTATTGTGGGTATTACAGCCATTATAGC
Organism: Clostridiaceae bacterium; assembly: GCA_012719645.1. Taxonomy (GTDB): domain Bacteria; phylum Bacillota; class Clostridia; order DSM-8532; family DSM-8532; genus Thermoclostridium_A. The sequence continues at coordinate 20,693 of JAAXZX010000100.1, read as the reverse complement.
CCTGCTGGCTGCGGCAGTTATCCTCATTTTTCAAAAAAAGCATATGAAAGATTCTTGCAATACCGCCGAATAGTATGGTAGAATGGTGTTTGTTGTTGGTTTGAACCATACATTTATTGATAAAGACCATTTCAGCATGCTGCAGGGAGGTGTAAGTAATGGCAAAGTGCGATATATGCAATAAGGGACAGCATTTTGGTATACAGCTCAGCCACTCACACAGAAGGACAAACAGAACCTGGAAGCCCAATATCAGGAAGGTCACGCTTGTGGTTGACGGTGTAAAAAAGAAGATGAACGTTTGCGCAAAATGCCTCCGTTCCAGCAAAGTGGAAAAGACCGTATAAACCTGTTTATCCGCATGGAAGGAAAACCCGGGAAGACCCGGGTTTTTTGCGTTTTCTGCCACACTGTTATTACCGGATCGTTATCTCTTAATCGTTATTCCATCATGCGTTTTTCCTGGATTAAAAAATGTGGCCAAAAGCCACATTCCTTATCTTGCGCATCCCGTTCTGCCATCCGGCAGCGGCTGTAGCACGCCCGTCACACAAGATCAAAACCCTCAGCGGATCTTGAAAATACGCCTGAGTATTCCTCCGAGGAATCCGGGCATCTTAAGGACGACAATCTTCATCTGCATAACCTCCATGCCAGCTCCTGTCTCTACAGTATATTCAGGAGTTCGCGGAAGTGTTAACCGGTCTTTTGTTAAATTTTGCTGTACAAGCTCATTTTTACTTGTACGAGATCTTAATACCCGAAATTTCCGTACAGCATGTCCGCAGGCGATCAGCCTTCGGCTTCCTCAGCCAGGCTGCTTACAAAGGAATACCCGTCGTTATCCATTATCATAACCGGCACTCCCAGTTCTGATTCCAGGTCCGACCGGGTTATATCGTCCAGCATGACCTCGGTTCCCGAACGGAACATATTCCGGGAAAGCATAAGGCAATCCCCAAGGTCCCTGCCTTTAAGCGTTCCGAGAAGGTCCTGTCCGGTAAGAAGCCCTGTAACCGATACCCTGCCCCCGAAGAAGCTGTTCTCCACTGGATACACCTTCAGCTTCACGTTTTTAAGGCTTTTCTCTACGGTTCCGGCCAGTTCCTCCATGATGGGGAAAACCAGCGTTCCCGTGGCTATGCTTACCTGTTTCCGGCCAAATGCCCGTTCTTCCGTAATCCCACCATGGCTTCCCGCCAGGCCGGACGCAGGGCTTTCTTCTGACCCGATATCTGAAAGCGCTTCCAGGGTTTCATGGACAAATGACGATACCATGCCGACCCCGTTTTCCAACTGCGGGAAGTCCTCGTATGCCTCATGGGGCGGAAGTTTCCTTCCTGCCATAAGGTAGAATTCATCTGCCAGGTAAACAACGCGGCTTCCGAAAATATCCATGAGACGGCGCTGCCAGGCTTCCACCTGGTCGATTACAAGGGATGCGGACTCTCTGTCGAAGGGTTCAAGCGGGTACAATCCTTGCCTGTACTTTGTCAGGCCTACCGGCACCACCGAAATGCTGTGCATACGGGGATACAGGCGACACAGGTCCTGGAGGGTCCTGGCCAGTTCCTTCCCGTCATTTATACCGGGGCACAGCACGATCTGGCAGTTCACAGTAATCCCGGCATCGGTAAACCTTTTTATGCGCTCAAGAACATCCCCGGCAAACCGGTTGTTCAGCATTTTCACCCTGAGCTCCGGGTTGGTGGTGTGGACCGAAACATTAACCGGCGACATCCTGTAGCGGATGATCCTATCCATCTCCTCGTCGTCCATGTTGGTAATGGTGATATAGTTTCCGAACAGGAAACACAGGCGGACATCGTCATCCTTGTAATACAGGGTTTCGCGCATGCCGGGCGGAAGCTGGTCGATGAAGCAGAAAACGCACTTGTTCCTGCAGCTCTTTTCCTCGTCCATCAAGGGATTCCCGAACTCCAGGCCAAGGTCTTCGTCCTCGTCCTTCTCGATCTCCGCCGTCCATCTCTCCCCGCTTTGACTCTCTATCTCGAGGGTCAGAAAATCCTCGGCTGTATAAAACCTGTAGTCGAAAACGTCCCTGATTCCCATGCCGTTGATGGACACGAGGTAGTCCCCGGCCTTTATTTCCAGTTCCTCGGCAATGCTGCCGGGCTGTATGCCCGTTATCCTGATTTTTCCGGTTTTCATTCACGCACCACCATGCCTTAATGCTGGCCATATTATGCCGCCCATGCCGTTAATAAAAAACAATAGCAGCTCATTTGATTAAGCTGCTACTTCTTCCTGCGGTTCATCATTGTTAACGAAGATATTACTTGGCCTCTTCAAGCTTAACAACTTCCTTGCCGTCGTAGGTACCGCACTCCATGCAAACCACATGGGGAAGCTTAAGAGTATGGCACTTGGGGCATGCCACCAGGTTCGGCGCGGCAAGCTTAAAATGGGTTCTCCTCTTATTTCTCCTCTGCTTTGATACCTTTTTCTTTGGGACTGCCATGTATTTACACCTCCGTTCAGGGCGATAGCCTCATTCCTGTTGTCCGGGAATTGCTCTTTTTATTGTTGTTATTTATTCTTAAAATAACCCTTTAAAGATTCCAACCTTGGATCTGTGACCTGGCTCTCTTCGCAATCGCAGCCGCTGCCGCTGATCTTATTCCCGCACGAGGAGCACAGTCCCCTGCAATCCTCGCTGCACAGGTGCTGCATGGGAAGATTCAGCAGGATCGCGTCGGCCGCGATACGGCCAAGATCAATGTAATGGCCCGTAAACGTGAACCGGTCATCATCCTCCATCGCCGTATCCTGGTCGTCTTCATCCCTCTCGATAATGTTCTCATTGAAGGGAACTGTAAGACTGCGCTCAAGGGCTTCTCCGCACCGGTCGCAGAACGTCCTGTAACTGACCTGTGCCTCACCCTTAACCTCGATCATCCTGTTAAAGCTTGTTGCTGTGCCCTTCACCGTCACCGGACCCGTGAATTCCACGGTTCCGATGCCCGAATCGAGCACATCAAGCCTGTCGGTTATGTCGAACCTTATGGATGCGCCGATGTTCTTTATGATTGAAATAATGTCAAGTTTCATAAAATCCCTCCCCTGGAAAAGACAAAAACCGCTTCCCGGAAGGTCAACATGAAATATTATACTCAGAGAAACAGGCTTTGTCAACAAAACCTTTTCACCGGATCAAACCTCTCCGGGCGATACGTAAAAACGTCCCGGCATGCCCCGGGCGGTAATAATCCGGTATATTAACCGGCTACAGTTCATAAATCAGGTTCACATAGAACTCAACGGTTTTTACCAATGTCTCAACAGGTATTCTTTCATTATGCCCATGGATCATATCCCTTTGCTCCTTGGAAAGCGCCATTGGCGAGAACCTGAAGACATTGTCGCTTATCCGGCAGAAATGCCTCGAATCGCTGCAGCCGAGCATCAGGTACGGCGATACGATGACATCGGGCCATATGCCTTTGATTATCCTTTTCAGCTTATGCCATTCCTCGCAATCGGTGTCCGAACTCTTTGTAGGATTCATGCCCAGCACTACGTCTATCCGGATATCATCATCATTGATTATACGCCTGAACCTTTCCTTCACCGAATCCACGGTATCGCTGCCCAGGAGGCGCAGGTTTGCCCCGAAGCTGGCCTTCGGCGGAAGCACATTGAATGCCTGGCTGCCTTCCATCCTGGTTATGGCGCATGTGGTGTGCATCAATGCATACATCTCATTGCCCGAGATCCTGCTGACCAGGTTCAGTACCGGTTTAAACAGCCAAAGGTTTGCGAATACGATGCGAAGCGCAAAGCCTGAATGTCGCCCCATGGTATCGAACATCTCCTGGACGGGCTTTGCAAGCTGGAATCCGAACGGGTGCCTTTCAATCTCAACCATCGCCCTGGCAAGTCTGCCCGCGATGGTATGCCTCGGAGGCGTCGAGGAATGCCCGCCCTGGCTTTCCATTGAAAACGTTACATTCGCCACTCCCTTTTCGGCCGTGCCGATCAGGGCGCATGGCCTGTCAACCCCGGGGAATACCTTTTCCACGATGGCGCCCCCTTCGTCAAGCACCATGGCGGGTTTTATACCCCTTCTTTCCAGTTCCGACACTATGGCCGGGCAGGTCTCCCCGTAGATCTCCTCATCTCCCGAAAAGGAGAGCCAGATATCGTTCTTCGGAACAAAGCCCTGTTTTATAAGGTACTCTACGGCTTCCATGATTCCGCACAGGGTACTTTTCGTATCAAGGGCTCCCCTTCCCCATATCTCACCGTTCTCAATTATTCCCTCGAAAGCGGGTTTTATCCAGCCCTTTTCATCGGCCGGGACAACATCGTAATGGGCCATAAGCACCGTCGGTTTTGATGACGATTCGCCCTTCCAGCAATACAAAAGCCCGGTTTTCCCGATTCTCTCAAGGCCGCAGTGCCTATGAACATGCGGAAACCTCTCCTGGAGCAGTTTCCCGAATCTCTCGAATTCGCCTGTATCAATCTTCGATTCATCCATGTCCGATACTGTCCTGCACCTTAGCATCTCTGCAAGATCACCGGCAATCTTTTCCCTGTCAAGCTCCAGTTCGCGCCTGTCGGCGGCAGCCTCGGGAAGCGGCCTGAACCTCGCGGCCCGGATTATTGATATAATGACCAATAATACAATCAAGGCCAGGACGAAAACGATAACATATGCCATTGCTGATCCCCCCTTGCATGGCTAAATCATGTTCTTTTTGTACAGGAGTCTTGCCACTGCAATTGATATTATTGCGCCAACGGGAACCAGGACGCCCACTGAGCCCGAAAGGGATGGAACTGCGATAAACAGGACGGCCATGAACACCATGGGCGTTACTGCCAGCTTCCAGTTCTTGCTTATATAGACCACTCCTAGGGCTCCGAACAGCGCGGGAAGTATATTGTCAAAGGCCGGTTTCAATGTCGGCGAGTTCAATATTGGCGTCAGCGTGCCGAGAAGGATTACCCCAACCGCGATTATCAGCGTAGTCACAATCGACGAAGTCGCCACGGCGATAGTGGATACGATGTCTCCCTCCTCGGTGCCGGACTTGACATCGTTTATTTCCATGGCGTTTATTGCGCAGGGCACTTTCAGGTTTGTCAGGTTGCCCGTCACAAAGGCAAGGTATGTTCCGCCCGTGCCCAGCATTGGTGTGAAGGTTATCACCTCAATGACGCCAACCGTCCAGTATATCGGGGCAACCCCCAGTAATCCCTTGAGCACTGACATAAATGGCGGCCATGCATTGTAATAGATGCATATCGAAACGGGAACAAGGAGAAAAACTATCACCGCTGTCCATATCCAGATCTTTCCTAAATAATGGGTTCTTTCCTCATATGAATTGCCAGCCATCTTTTACCCTCCTTTACCCGATCACCGGCGTTATGACCATTGCAAAGGCCATGGCGCCTATCATGCATATGGGCAGCGCATAATCCTGCAGCCACTTTATTTTCAGCACCTTTATCAGGATGCCGCATACCCCCATAAGGACTGCCGAGAAAAGCATGACGAATATGGGAATCCAGCCTGACAAGCCTTTCCTTATGTTTGAAAAGACCATTCCCATAAAGGCGGATATCATACCCATGAACAACGCCGTTATCAGGAGATCGCCCCATTTGCTGTCCCTGTTCCTGATGGACACGAGCCCGCCCTGTATGCGTCTTATCAGTATTGGCACGAGTACTGTGCTGGGCAGGATCCCGAGTGTCATAACCCATGCAATCGCCGAATAAACAGTCGGACTTGTGATGTTTTCCGAAACCGAAACTCCAAGGGCTGATGCCGCGGAGGTAGCGGCCGGAAGCTCATATGTAATGGCTCCTATCACGCTGAGCCTTATCCATGGAAGAGGAAGGCCAAGGAATTTTGATAAGGTCAGCACACCCAGCAGTATTGAAACGGCCGGAGCAATGGTAAAAATGGCGGAAGAGGTTATGGTATTCCTGAGTTTTTTTGCATCCATCCCTATCGCTTTTCCCCGCTTATATGCCCGTACCAGGAAGAACAGTGATTGCGCAAGGATAAACAGGATGACGATGACCGCAACGAGATATAAAAAGCTGCTGTTTGGATTGAAGTTCATGCCGCTTTCCTCCTGTCCGTCAATTTCTTCTTAAGTTAACTATAAACGTTTATACAGCCTGTTTCAATCCAATTCTGCCGTTTTGCCCGATTACAGGAAAAATGGGCGCGTAATGCATCAAGAAATGAAAAACAGCGTCATTCCGGGAAATACCTCTCCCTTCCCGCAGAACATGGCCAAAAATAAAACGCCGGCCGCTCCCTGGTTGGAACGGCCGGTTATATTCTATAGAAGTCTATATATATTTAGCTTGTCAGCGATTACTTGTTGTGAAGCGGGAACCTGCGTGTCAGTTCGTCCACCTTATCAATTATCGCTGCCTTGTTTGCCTCATAATCGCCGCCAAGGGCTTTATCCAGCAGGTCGGCTATTATCCTCATCTCTTCTTCCTTCATGCCCCTGGTGGTTACGGCAGGCGTGCCAAGCCGGATTCCGCTTGTTATGAACGGGCTCCTGGTATCGAACGGGATGCCGTTCTTGTTGACGGTTATCCTGACCTCGTCCAGCATGTTCTGGGCGTCCTTCCCTGTTATGCCCCTGTTGGTGAGATCCACCAGCATCAGGTGGTTGTCGGTTCCGCCCGAAACAAGCTCAAATCCTTTTTCAATCAATGCATCGGCCAGCGCTTTCGCGTTTTTGACCACCTGGCGCTGGTATTCCCTGAATGAGTCGGACATGGCTTCCTTCAGACAGACCGCCTTTCCGGCGATGATATGCATGAGCGGCCCGCCCTGGGTACCCGGGAATACAGCCCGGTCAATATCCTTTGCGTATTTCTCCTTGCAAAGGATGATACCACCCCTTGGGCCTCTCAGGGACTTGTGAGTGGTGGTGGTAACAAAATCGGCGTAGGGAACCGGGCTCGGATGAAGCCCTGCGGCGACAAGACCCGCGATATGGGCTATGTCCGCCATAAAGAGTGCACCAACCTCATCGCATATCTCCCTGAATGCCTTGAAATCTATTGTTCTCGAGTACGCGCTGGCGCCGGCTATGATCATCTTCGGCCTGCACTCCAGGGCCGTCCTGCGCAGGGCGTCGTAGTCGATACATCCGTCTTTCTCGCTTACTCCGTAGGGAACGGGTTTGAAATACCTGCCCGACATATTTATGGCCATTCCATGGCTCAAATGTCCGCCGTGGGCAAGGTTCATTCCCATAAAGACGTCTCCAGGCTCCATGACTGCAAAGAATACGGCCATATTGGCCTGGGCGCCCGAATGGGGCTGGACATTGGCGTGCTCGGCTCCGAAAAGCTCCTTGGCCCTCTGGATCGCCAGGCTTTCCACCACGTCCACATGCTCGCATCCGCCGTAATAGCGCTTTTTGGGGTAGCCTTCGGCATACTTGTTGGTCAGGGGCGAGCCGCACGCTTCCATGACAGCACGGCTTGTGAAGTTCTCCGACGCGATCAGCTCTATGTTGCCTTCCTGCCTGTTTATCTCGTCGTATATGGCGCTTGCCACTTCAGGATCAATTCTTTCTATTTCGCTATACTTCAGCATTTGAATATCCCCCGTCAAATTTTTCATAAATCTGATTATAATGCTTTATGAAAGTTTATGTCAACAATTATGAATAATCATACAGCCTCTATGCTTTCATCCTTCTTTTTGTCGCTCCGCTCCAGGGACGCGGCATCCAGGAACATCAGCACCGACAGCCTCTGGGTGACGATCAGGATAATGCTCTCCATGAACGCGGTGATGAACAGGGCCAGGACAGCATTGTTCACATCGATTGAAAACATACTCAGAAGCCAGCCGATGAAGTAGAGGCTCATCATGTTTATTATGATCTGCTTTTTATTGCCCCGGGTCAGGTCAATGGTCTTTTTGAAGTTCCTGAAAATCCCGATATCGAACTCTATGATGAGCAGGTCCTTGAACACAAACAACGTGCTGAGGGCCATGACGGCAAGCGGAAGCAGCGCCGTGAAAATTGACAGCACGGGGACAATAAACGTAATAACGCCGAAAACCATAATCAGGACAGCGACACCCAGGTAAAAAGCCGTATAAAACAGTAAATTGAAAACGATTATCTTCGGAAGCCTTGAGAAAAACACCAGTGTGCGCTGGCCGACGGACATCCCGGGATTGGTCAGGCTAAAGAAATACCAGCTTCCGAAGAACAGCGAAACGAGGAAGGCGACCAGTTGTATGGCGGCAACCATCAATACTACGCGTATAAGCGACTGGATCATCGCTTCATAGGTGCCTGAGAGAAACACGAGGCTGTTCAGGTTTTCAAGGGTCAGTTCCCCCTGGAGCCCCACATACAGCTGTTCATAATGGGTATAGAAGTCCATGGCATAAGGCCTTGCCAGCATATAGCCCCCGAACAGTACGGCCAGTATCAGCAGAAATATGGCCTGGGCTGCAAAAGGTTTATCCAGGTCATAAAACCTGATGGCCTCCCTGAAGTATCTGGTTATGGGTTTTATGGTTTTCGGTTCCCTATCCATTTCGGTCCACCTCGATTTTTTTCAGCTCTTTTGCCGAAAGATAACGCCATTCGCCCGGTTTCAGGCTTCCGAGCCTTAACCCGCCGATGGCAACGCGCTTAAGGCTTCGCACCGGATGGCCGACTGCCTCACACATCCTCCTGACCTGCCTGTTGCGTCCTTCATGGATGGTTATCCTCAATACGGCGCATCGCTTTTTCTGCCTTATCAGTTCAACCTTTGCCGGTGAAGTCGGCCTTCCGTCCAGCATGACACCGTCCCTGAGCTTCTGCAGCGTCTCACGGGAAGGCTCTCCCTCCACCTCGGCGATATAGGTTTTGCTCACCTGGTGCTTCGGATGTGTGTTCCTGTAGGCAAAATCCCCATCGTTGGTGAGAATGAGCAGGCCTTCGGTGTCATAATCCAGCCTCCCCACGGGGTAAACGCGCTCGTTTACGCCGTCTGTCAGGTCCATGACGGTTTTCCTGCCTTCCGGGTCCGAAACCGTGGTGACATAACCCGCGGGCTTGTTCAGCATGATATAGACAGGCTTTTCACCAGGCGCCACCGGTTCTCCGTCACACTCCACCAGGTCGCCGGGCGAAACGGTTGTCCCCATCTCGGTCACGGTAACCCCGTTGACCTTTATCCGGCCTTCCCTGATCATATCCTCGGCGTGCCGGCGGGAAGCTATGCCACACCTGGAAAGGTATTTCTGAAGACGCATTTTCTCAAACATAAACTTGCCGCTCATTTCGTCAACAATTATATCACAGTCCAATTATGTTTACTATTTCAATCGGTTTATTCATAGCATGCCGGCAAAGGCAGGACACGGCAAAACGTGGGTATTAAATCCTCGGCCAGTCCGGCTGCGGCGGCATGCGGTCAGGCTTTTCCGGTGCCGAAAAGCGCGTATAACATCATAGTCAGGGTTGGCGGAATCCACAGAATAAAAGTTGTTTACCCGGCGGACTTGCGCTATAATAATGCGGGCGGGGTGGGCTTCCACCCCATGGTTATTGGAGGTAGCATCAATGAAACTTGGCATAGTTGGCTTGCCCAATGTGGGAAAGAGCACATTGTTCAACGCCATCACGAAAGCAGGCGCAGAAAGCGCCAATTATCCCTTTTGCACGGTGGACCCCAACGTGGGAATGGTCCGCGTTCCCGACGAGCGCGTGGACAGGCTTGCAGAGATGTACCACCCGAAAAAGGTGACCCATACCACCATTGAATTCGTTGATATAGCCGGGCTTGTGCGGGGCGCCAGCAGGGGCGAAGGCCTCGGGAACAAGTTTCTGTCCCATATCCGCGAGGTGGATGCCATCATCCATGTAGTACGCGCCTTTGACGACAGCAATATCGTGCATGTGGACGGCTCGGTGGACCCCAAACGGGACATTGAAACCATCAACCTGGAGCTGATACTCGCGGACCTGGAAACCCTGGAAAAGCGCATGGAAAAAACCCGGAAGCAGATGAAATCCGGTGATAAAAAATTCCAGGAGGAACTGGCCCTGCAGGAAAGGATAAAGGCGCACCTGGAAAAGGGCCTGCCCATAAGGTCCATGTCATTTGATGAGGAGGAAGCCGAATATGTAAGGCGCCTCTTCCTTCTTACTTCCAAACCGGTCCTCTACTGCGCCAATGTGGACGAGGCGACCCTTGCCGACATCGATTCCAATCCCCATGTCCGCTCCATCAGGGAGATAGCCGAAGCTGAGAACTCCGAGGTTGTGGTCATCTGCGCCAGGATCGAGGAAGAGATTGCACAACTGGAAGAAGACGAGAGGATGCTTTTCCTGCAGGAACTGGGGCTGAAGGAGTCCGGCCTTGACAAGCTGATCAAGGCAAGCTACAAGCTGCTCGGGCTTATCAGCTTCCTTACGGCTGGCGAAACCGAGGTGCGTGCCTGGACCATCGTGAAGGGCACAAAGGCTCCCCAGGCTGCGGGCAAGATCCATTCGGATTTTGAGAGAGGGTTTATACGGGCCGAGATAGTGGCTTACGATGACCTGATGCGCTGCGGATCATATGCCGCCGCCCGTGAACACGGCCTGGTTAGGTCCGAGGGCAGGGATTATGTCATGAAGGACGGGGATGTGGTCCTGTTCAGGTTTAATGTATAGATCCAGGTTTGACGCATGTATTCAAAAGCGGGCTCTTCGGAGCCCGCTTGCTATATCTGATTGTTGAACTTATACCTTGTGCTTTTCTGTTTCAGCATCCTGTGGCGGAAACTGATCCGCGTTCCCAGCGTCAGTTTTCTTATGGCCGCGTTCTTTTTGCGGCGGGTCCTTCTTTCCCTGGAAAGCTCGTCCACAACAAATCTTGCCAGGTCGTAGGGAGCCTGGGGCAGCGACTGGATAAACTCGTTTTTCCTGGTATTCTCCCTGTACTCGTCAAGGATATCCGTGTTCAGGATCCTGTCCATCAGGTCCTGCAGTTCCTTTTCATTGCTGATGGACCAGCCTGTCCTGTTTTTCAGGCAGAAGTCCATATTCCCCTTCTCCTGGAGCCCGGCGCTGTGGGTCAGGATGACCGGAACACCCTTAACCAGGTGCTCGAAGATCGTGGAAGGCCCTGCCTTGGTAATGGCGAAATCCGATGCCTCCAGGAGTTCATGCATGTTGTCCACGAACCCCAATACCGCGATGCCGGTTTGAGAATCCTTCCTCACCATGCCGCTGAGCGACTTGAACAGGGACTCGTTCCTGGCGCAGACCGCGATTATATTCACTGGATACCCGTTCTCATAGATAAACCTTACATACTTACCGGTGTCCCCTATGCCCTGGCCGCCGGCTGAAGCCAGGACCGTCTTTTTGGACGGATCAAGGCCCAGTTCCTCCAGGATCTGCTCACGGGTCTTGTCCACCTTTGCAAAGAACCTGGGGTTCAGCGGGAAGGACATGACCTTTATCCTGTGCTTTGGCTGGCCCTGGCTTATCAGGTACTTCTTTGCCTCTTCGGTGGCGGTAACGATGATATCCGCATCCGGGTTAACCCACATGTTATGCCCGGTGATCGGATCGGCCATGTAGCTGATCACCTTGTAATTGAACCGGTACTTGTTCCTTGCGAACAATGCCACAGAAGTGCAAAAAAAATGTGTTGAAAACACGATATCGGGCTTGTACCCCAATATATACCGGGCGCCCTTCCTTATGAAGTTCTGGAAGAGCACCCTTGTGATTATATTGGCTCGGGTAAAGTATTTAAAAGTATCTATGAGCAGGTTGATATTTGTGGTAAGCTTCGGATGAGCAAGGGCAAAATCCCAGGCTTCCTTCATAGCCTTGTCGTCCCTGGTGGCGCCCGCTTCTTTTGCAAAATCAATTACATCGACCTGGTATTGCCCGGGAAATAACTGATCTATAGCATCTTTCACGGCCAGCGCAATCATCCTGTGCCCGCCGCCTACTTCAATCATCGGGATGAGTATTTTCCTCATGAAGATCTGTCATCTCCAGTCAGGTTTCTCTGTTTTCGTTGAAGATTATGTTGACAGCCTTCATGGGCGAAACAGTTGAGATGGCATGCTTGTATACCAACTGCTGTTTCCCCTCGCTGTCAAGAACAACGGTAAAGTTATCAAAACCCTTGACCATGCCTCTGAGCTGGAAGCCGTTGGTCAGGTAGACGGTTACGGGGATATGCTCTTTTCTTACCTGGTTAAGAAATACGTCCTGAAGGTTTATGCTCTTGGTCATGGGAATTCCTCCTTGCAGAAAATCATATGAAATCAACTCAAATACCTTCCATCATTTTACTAAATTAAATACTGTTATTCAAGGAGTCAGCCAATATTTTTAGCATTGCCCGCCTGTCGAGAGCCTGCGTGTCAAGCCATTTCAAGTCGTCCATGCTCCTGAACCATGTGATCTGTCTCTTGGCCAGATGCCGGGTTCCCAGCTTGATTTTTTCAACGGCTTCCTCCATGGTGCATTCCCCGGAAATTGCCGCGGCGAGCTCTTTGTAGCCAAGGGCCTGCATGGAGACCAGGTCCCTTGAATAGCCCATCTTCAATAGCCCGGCGACCTCGTCGGCAAGCCCATTCTCCATCATGAGATCGGTCCTTCTCCCGATCCTCTCATAAAGCTTCTGACGGTCCATGATCAGGCCGAAGAGCTGGTAGTCGAACTCGGGCTGTTCCTTCCTGGATTCGGCCTGGTGCTCGGTCATGGTCCTTCCGGTTGTTTCAAACACCTCCAGGGCCCGTATTACCCTTTTTACGTTGTTGGGATGGATCCTTCCGGCGCTGTCGGGATCAATCTCCTTCAGCCTTTCATGCAGGTACTCCGGCCCATGCTGTTCCGCAAGGGCCTTCATCCGCTCCCTGAATCCCCAATCGCTCATTGTATCCGAGAACCGGATGTTGTATACCAGAGAGCTGATGTAAAGCCCGGTTCCTCCCACAACAATGGGCACCTTCCCGCGGGACAGGATATTTCTTATGGCATCTTCGGCCATAGCCTTGTACTGGGCCACACTGAATTCCTCGTCGGGGTTAACAACATCTATCATGTGGTGCGGGATCCCGCGCCGCTCCTCCAGTGTTGGTTTTGCCGTCCCTATATTCATGTACCGGTAAACCTGGGCCGAGTCGGCCGTAACGACCTCACCGTTCACCATAAGGGCCAGTTCGACCGCAAGCTCGGTTTTGCCGGTGGCAGTGGGCCCGCCAAGCACAATAACCTTTTTCAAGCTCAGACCTCCCATGCCCTATACTATCCGCTTGAACCTTTTTTCCAGTTCCCTTTGGGAAATACTGATTATAACAGGTCTTCCGTGGACGCAGGTATACGGGTTCTCCATGGAAAGAAGCTGATCAATCAGGGCTTTTATCTCATCCTTCTCCATCTTCCGGTTGGCCTTGATGGCGCTCTTGCAGGACATCATATAGATGGCCTCGTCACTGATCCCTCTTTTTTCCCCGGCTGTTTCAATCCACCTGTCCAGTATCTCGTGGAAGTCGTCCAGGGCAAACCCTCCCGGGATATCTGGAACACTCCTTATGATGACGGTCTGCGGCCCGAAGGCTTCTATCTCGAATCCGGCCTGTTCAAAGTCGGCCATCCTTGAGAACAGGAAATCGTATTCTTCGGCTGTAAGCTTTACGATGTATGGCTCCAGGATCATCTGGGAAAAGGTTTGACCTTCCGATATCCTTTTTTTCAGCGTTTCATAGCGTATCCTCTCATGGGCTGCGTGCTGGTCTATCAGGTACATGGTCTGTCCGCGCTGGAGGATGATGTAGGTATCGAATACCTGGCCCACGATCTCGGCTTCCCTCAGGATCTGGGCTCCTTTCTCCGCCTCGGTGACAGGTTCCGCTGGCTCCTGGGGTCCGGCAGGATCACGCACAGGCTCTTCCGTCATTTCGGCATTTTGGGAAACCGGTTTTATTATGGGCAGCGCCTGTTTTTCCGGTTCAAACCGGGCAGTCACCCCTGTATCGGCCCGTTTCGCAGGCTCCCACGGATAAGGGAAACGCTGCGGCGGCGGAAGCTTTGAGGCAGGTCTTTCAAGGGATGCCATTTCCACCTGGGGCGGAGGAGTTTCCCTGGCTGCCGCGCTTTCTGCCGCTTCGTAATCCGGGCTTGTTACTTCCCTGATCAGGGAAGCTGATGAAAGGGCGCCCTTAACCCCATGGAAAACAGCCAGGTACACGGCGTTCTCATTGGAGAACCTGACCTCCAGCTTCTGCGGGTGGACATTCACATCGTAGAGTTCAGGGGAAGTTTTGACATTAAGCACGCAGAACGGGAACTTGTTCTGCATGAGAAGGGTTTTATACGCGTCTTCCAGGGCTGCTGTGAGCACCTTGTTCCTTATGGTGCGTCCGTTTATGAAGAAGAACTGGCTGTTCCGGTTTCCGCGGGCTGTCTCGGGCTTTCCGACAAAGCCGGAAACCTTGATGCCCGACTCCTCATGGTCCACGGGCAGGACCGCCTTTGCCGTTTCGCTTCCGAAAAGGCTGTAGATCACGCTTAATAGGTCGTGGTTGCCTGGAGTATGGTGCTGGATTTGGCCGTTGTTTACGAACTTGAAGGAGATCCCCGGATGGGCAAGGGCAAGGCGCACCATCATGGTGGATACATACCCTGCTTCGGCGCTGTCCTTTTTAAGGAATTTATACCTTGCGGGAGTATTGAAGAACAGATCCTTAACGACTATGGTGGTTCCTGTGGGGCATCCGGTCTGGGAAATCGAAACGACCTTCCCGCCCTCAAGCTTTACAAGGGCGCCTGCCTGCTCGGACGCGACCTTCGTCCTCACCTCCAGGTGGGATACGGCCGCAATGGACGCGAGGGCCTCGCCGCGGAAGCCCATGGTGTTAAGGCGGTCCAGGTCCTCGATCCTCCGGATCTTGCTGGTGGCATGCCTTTCAAAGGCCAGTTCCACATCGTCGCCCTCCATGCCGCATCCGTTGTCGGTCACCCTTATGTAGGATATGCCGCCGTTCTTTATTTCAACGGTTATGGCCGTCGCTCCCGCGTCGATGGAGTTTTCCACAAGCTCTTTTACAACCGATGCGGGACGCTCTATCACCTCGCCGGCTGCTATCTGGTTGGCAGTCTTTTCATCCAAAATAATGATGCTTCCCATAAACCCCTCCAACACCACAGTCCGACCAGGGGGACGGTTCCGCTGGTCTGATTTCTATAGAAATTATCTTCGCTTATCCTATGAAACCAGTACCATGCGCTTGGCTTTGTTACTGGAAACGCTACTTTGGCTTTTTGCTTTTCTTTAAACCGGAAGAGCCGTTCCCACGTTTTGTACTCGTGGCTTGTGTTTTCTCATCAAACCACAGGAACCGTCCCCCTGGTTTGAACCACAGGAACTGTCCCCCTGGTTTGCCTTGGTTTTACTTCAGCTTTTGCTGGAGGTTGTACAGCTTGTTGAGGGCATCAAGGGGTGTCAGGAGCGACGGGTCCAGCGACCTCAGTTCATCCAGCACCTCGTGTTCAGCCTTTGTGAGGGAACTGGAAGCGAACAGGTCCAGCTGCCCTTCAACGGGCTTGTCCGTCCTTCGTTTCGTATTTTTGTTGATATCGGCCTCTTCCAGTTCCTCAAGTATAATCTTGGCACGCTGAATTACCGCTTCCGGTATTCCCGCCAGCTTTGCCACTTCCACGCCGTAGCTCCTGTCGGCGCCGCCCCGCGTGATCTTTCGAAGGAAGATGATGTCATCCCCCTTCTTCCTTACCGATACGCAGTAGTTCTTGATGCCGTGGAGCCTTTCCTCCAGTTCGGTCAGCTCATGGTAATGGGTGGCGAACAGGGTCCTGGAGCCAAGCCTTGCCCTGTCGTTGATATACTCTATAACCGCCCAGGCGATGCTGAGCCCGTCGTGGGTGCTGGTTCCTCGCCCTATCTCGTCCAGTATCAGAAGGCTGTTGGAAGTGGCGTTGGACAGGATGTTGGCTACCTCGCTCATCTCCACCATGAAGGTGCTCTGGCCTGATGCCAGGTCATCCGACGCCCCGACACGTGTAAATATTCGGTCCACCATGCCGATGCGGGCATAGGATGCCGGCACAAAGCTTCCCGCCTGGGCCATCAGGACCATCAGCGCCACCTGGCGCATATAGGTGGATTTACCGGCCATATTGGGCCCGGTGATGATGGCAATCCTGTTATCATCGGTATCGAGCCAGGTATCGTTTGGAACAAAGGGACTGTCGTCAAGCATCCTCTCGACCACCGGGTGGCGCCCCTCCTTTATCTCGATGATGCCTCCCTGGTATACCTTTGGCTTTACATAATTGTTCCTGTCCGCCACCTCGGCCAGGGAACAGAGCGCGTCCAACTCGGCGATGCAATGGGCTGTCGCCTTGAGCCTTCGCACCTGCGCGGAAACAGCGTCCCTCACCTGGCAGAACAGTTCGTATTCCAGTTGGACCACCCTTTTCTCGGCGCCCAGTATGGTCTTTTCCAGTTCAACCAGCGGGTCAAACGTAAACCGCTCGCAGTTGACCAGAGTCTGCTTGCGGACATAATCATCGGGAACCAGCCCGATATTTGCCCTTGTGACCTCTATGTAATACCCGAAATTGTCATTGTACCGTATCTTCAGGCTTTTGATGCCCGTCCTTTCCCGCTCCTTGGCTTCCAGGTCGGCGATCCAGTTCTTGCCCTCGGTGGCAGCCTTCCTTAGCCTGTCCACCTCTTCATTGTACCCTTCCTTGATTATCCCGCCTTCCTTTACCGACAGCGGTGGATCGTCAATTATGGACTTTTCGATGAGCTCTGCTATATCCTCAAGGAGATCCAGCCTTTCGGCCATGGTCCCGTTAAGACCGTTTTTAAGTTCCGAAATCATTTCCTTTATGTACGGCAGCTTGGAAAGCGAGAGTTTAAGCGAGATCAGATCCCTTGCGTTTACGTTGCCGAAAACCAGCTTTCCCGCCAGCCTCTCAATGTCGTAAACGCCCTTCAGGAGGTCCATCAGCTCGTTTCGCACCATAAAGCCATCCTTGAGCTCTTCCACTGCGTCGAGGCGCATCCGGATCTCATCCGCGTCCAGCAGCGGCTGTTCAAGCCAACGTCTCAGCAGCCTTCCGCCCATGGCCGTGGAGGTCTTGTCCAATACCCAAAGGAGGGAACCCTTCTTCTTTCCTTCGCGCATGGTTTCGGTTATCTCAAGGTTCCGCCTTGACGCGCTGTCGATGATCATGTATTGCTCTATCTTGTATGGCTGGATGGACTCGATATGGGCAAGATCAACCTTCTGGGTGCTTTCTATGTAGTATAGAAGCGCCCCGGTGGCGCACCTGGCCAATTCCAGGTCCTTGAGCGGATTTTCCTTGATGATGCCCGAAATCCTCTCATCACAGAAGGCAGGATCGAATACGGAGTCTGGCAGCACTGAGGCCCGGATGCCCAGGTAATCCTCGAAAAAGCCTTTGTATTCCGGTTTTTTAATGAGTTCTTCATTTGCTATGATCTCGGAAGGCCCGAACCTGGCAGTTTCGTCCAGGAGCTTTCGCATGGAGCTTCCCCAGGTTATCTGGGTGGTGAAGAACTCGCCTGTGGTAATATCAACAACCGCTATGCCGAAGTAGGTCTGGCGGCAGTATACGCACATGAGGTAATTGTTCTTCTTGGCCTCCAGCATGTCGGGGTCTATCACCGTTCCGGGCGTCACTACCCTGATGACGTCCCGCTTGACAAGACCCTTTGCCAGCGCCGGGTCCTCCATCTGCTCGCAGATGGCGACCTTGTATCCCCTCGAGATGAGCTTTGCGAGATATGAATGGACGGCATGATAGGGTACCCCGCACATGGGCGCGCGCTCCTCAAGGCCGCAGTCCCTGGCGGTGAGGGCTATTTCCAGCTCCTTTGATGCTATCTCCGCATCCTCGAAGAACATCTCGTAAAAGTCGCCCAGCCTGAAAAAGAGGATGCAATCCTTGTAGCGCTCCTTTATTTCCTTGTACTGCTGCATCATCGGGGTGAGTTTAGCCACGGTGTACGCCCTCCTTGCCTTCCAGCCAGAAGGCCCCGGCCCTGATAATTTCCACATCCACCATCCGGCCTGTCAGATCTCCCTCCGCCCTGAAGTTGACCAGCCTTCCGGTGCGGGTGCGTCCCGACTGCATTTCCGGGTTGGTCTTGCTGGGACCGTCCACAAGGACCTCCACGGTCTTTCCCTCGTACTTCTTTGCAAGCTGGGTCGCTATCTCGGTCTGGACCTCGACAAGCCTCTTGAAGCGTTCGCTTATAACCTCATGGGGCTCGGTCTGCTCCCATTTTTCGGCCGGCGTTCCCCTGCGGGGGGAATAGATGAAGGTATAGGCAGAGTCAAACCTGACACGCCTGACAAGATCCAGGGTATCCTCAAAATCCTCCCCGGTTTCCCCTGGGAACCCTACTATTATGTCGGTGGAAAGGGCTATATCGGGTATTGCGTCCCTGATCCTGTCCACCAGGTCAAGGTAATGCTCCCGGGTGTATTTCCGGTTCATCCTCTCCAGTATGCGGTTGCTTCCCGCCTGGAACGGCAGGTGGAGGTGTTCGCAGACCTTGCCGCATTCCTTCATGGCCCTGATCAGGCTGTCGGACAGATCCTTGGGATGGGACGTGGTAAAGCGGACCCGGTCAATCCCGTCGATCTCCTCGATATCGTAAAGCAGCCTTGCGAAAAGGTCCTTCTCGCCAAAATCATTGCCGTATGAGTTCACGTTCTGGCCGAGGAGCGTCACCTCCCTGCAGCCGTCCGCCGCAAGGGCGCGGATCTCCGCAAGGACATCCTCTTTCCTGCGGCTCCTTTCACGGCCCCGCACATAGGGAACTATGCAGTAGGTGCAGAAATTGTTGCAGCCAAAGACGATATTGACCCAGGCCTTATGCCTCTGGCTCCGCTTTATGGGCATGTCTTCGATGACCCGGCCTTCTTTATCCCAGATCTCGAACACCCGTTTTCCGCTGGTCAGGTGCTGGTGGAGAAGCCTCGGGAATTCATGGATGTTGTGGGTTCCAAAGACGATCTTCACATGCCGGAATGTGTTTTTAATCCTTTCCGCCACATGGGGCTGCTGCATCATGCAGCCGGACGCCACAACGATGGACCCGCGCTTCTCGCATTCGCGGGAAAGGGCCCCGATATGCCCGTATACTTTTTCCTCCGCGTTTTCACGCACGCAGCATGTTACAAAAACGTTAATGTCTGCCGGCTGGTCCTCGGGAACCTGCTCATATCCCATATTGGTCAGCATGCCGGCAATGGTTTCGGCATCCCGCTCGTTCATCTGGCAGCCGAACACATCCAGCCGGTATGTCCTGACCTTCCCGGTGCGAAGGGCATATTCCGTATTAAGGTTTCTCACCTGTTCCATCCAGTCGGCGGATTCCATCGACCTGGCCAGAAAGTCCTCGTCCTGGCCGCAGGACTCGTTTGCTCTAACCCTGTTGTTATCCAAAATCTTCTATCTCTCCCCGTCATGCTCCGCCGAATGCGGGCATGCATAAAACTGATTTTCATTTTTACGGTCGCAGTGACATGTAAACCGGTAATCCCGGCAGATAATCATACTTATCATACCAAAAATCAGATAAAAATAAAAGGAAACAGGCCGCACACCTTTCAGCCACAAACATCGATCTATAGCCCGGAGATTACCTGCCTGCATAATGAAAAACGGGAGTGGTTTTCGGCTACCTCCCGCTTTTAGTCCAGACCCTTAAGCCCTGGTCCTACCTTCTCCTGCCTCCCATAAACCTCAGCATTGTGAGGAAGAGGTTGATGAAGTCCAGGTACAATCTCAATGCACCGATAATGCCAAGGTTGCTTCTTAATACCGAATTGCCCTCGGTGCCGAAGTAAAACGCCTTAAGCCTCTGCATGTCATAGGCCGTAAGGCCAAGGAATACAAACAGGCTTACAACGCTGATAATCCAATCTACGGAACTGCTTGCCAAAAACAGGTTTACAACCGACAGAACCAGGACGCCGATAAGACCCATGAAAAGAATGGTCCTGAAACGGGTCAGGTCTGCCCTGGTGAAATAGCCATATACACACATAATGCCAAATGTGATGGCCGTGGTGCTGAAGGCTGTTGCAATAGTCCCGGAGGTATAGGCCAGGAGTATTATTGAAAACGTAACGCCGTTAATCGCCGCATATGCAAGGAACAAGGCAATGGCCGCGCCATAGGACAGTTTCGTGATCCGGGCCGATAATACCATAACCATAACCACTTCAGCTATCAGAAGCCCGAAAAACAGGATGGGATTTGTTACAATGGCTGCAACCAGCGTTAAATTGCCTGCGATCAAATATCCTACTCCCGCGGTAAGCAGAAGGCCTATGAACATCCAGCCAAATACCTTTGCTATATAGGTGTTCATGCCCCTTATGGTGTCATACTGTTCTTCATAGGTGCGGGGCTCATAGTTATCTCCGCCGTAATACATTTATCTCACCACCTTCACATATACATTATATACCCTTATGTATATTATATACTTTTACAGTGTTTCTGTAAATTGCACCCGGAGCGGCCTTCGTGACCAAGTCACAATGCGAGGTATACGAAAACCCCTGCGATACAGGCGGGCATTAAGATCTATGCCTTCATCCCAGGGAGGCAAGGATCTCGCCCTTGTAGCCGAGAAACTGGCTGCT
This sequence comes from Clostridiaceae bacterium, assembly GCA_012719645.1. GTDB lineage: Bacteria > Bacillota > Clostridia > DSM-8532 > DSM-8532 > Thermoclostridium_A. The sequence goes on along the minus strand of JAAXZX010000100.1, from coordinate 1 downwards.
T
>JAAXZX010000099.1 GCA_012719645.1 Clostridiaceae bacterium | reverse complement strand
CTCCTTTAAAAAGCATTGAGTTCGTTCAACAAGTCTGCGCGCATTCCGCCCTTCGCATGACAAAGCTCCGGGCAGGCCGCTATTCCTAATCCGACAGGAGCCTCTTTTCTCCTGTCAGTTCCTGGATGGGTCTGATGTCCTGCGTGACCTCCGCAACGCCCAGGTATTCGCCTTCTGCATTCCTCACTGCGAAATACCTGATGTAGACATACTTGTCGCCCATCCTGATCCAGAAGTCCTCATGGTCCTTTTTCCCGCTCTTTAAATCCTCGACTATTTTCTCAACGACATGTACGCTGGTTGGCGGGTGGCAGTTCTGGACCTTCCTCCCGATTATGGTCTTCGGTCTTGCAAAGATACGTTCCTTCCCCTGGGTGAAATACCGCACCGTGTCGTCCTTGCCCACAAAGGTGATATCGAGTGGCAGGGTATTAAGCAGGGCATTGATTTCCTCATGGGTCATGGCGCCCGTGTCAAACCTGACTATTCTCTCATCGGCCTCCCCTTCCATTTTGGCCTGTTCGGCAGGTTCAACCCGCGCGGGTTTCCAGGGCGCATCAAGGGTGATCAGGCAGTATCCGAACTCAGGGCTTTCATCATAGATCTTCTGCCACTCATCCTCGGAGAGCGTGTCCATTGCCATGGGGAACAGTATGTTCTCTTCCTTGAAAATCATTTCCTTTACCTTGTCCATGGCCTCATTAGCCTTTCCGAGCAGTGCCTCCCTGTCGCCGCCGTAGTTTTCCAGCATCCGTATGGTTTCCCTGATGGCCGCCCGGATCTCATCATCAACTCCCCACATGACCTTCGGAGGCGCAGTTATACCGTACTTCTCCAGGTAGGGGAAGAGCAGGTTTTCTTTCCTGGCATAGTGCCTGTCCACCTCAAGCAGGAGTCTGAAGCCTTCAAGGAGCTTGCTTATGGTATCCTGGTCATCGGCGGTCTTAATCCTATCCAGGAGGGGCGCCAGCTTCCCTTCAATCAGGTTCTCAAGCTCCCTGTTCTCCTGTTTGAAGATCTGGACAGGATGCCCTGCCGCCTTGAGGGATTCCGGCTCCCTGTGGATATCCTCTATGGATCCCTTGAACACGGCCGCATGGACATCGCAAAGCCTTTGGACCTCGGATACGGGAAGTCCTCCGCTGATGAGAGCCTGCTCCATCTCGGTTATCTCAGCTGCCGACACGCCCTTTATAAGTTCTTCAAACCTGGGCTTTACCTCCTCGACGCTTTTGCCGTTATGAAGTTCCATGATGATTTCCTTAAGCACCTTCTGCCTGTATTCACGATTATTGATCATTTCGCTCATGCGGCATCACCCTCCGTATTGTTGGTATTTTCACGGTTTTTTATGAATTAACTCCGGTTTCATGAAACCGCTCGCGAAACCGGAGGAGCGTTCATGCCTGCAGTTCCGGCCGCTCAACTATTTGAAACGCTTAAGGCTCAGCGAGTTCGTCACTACCGACACCGAGCTGAAAGCCATGGCGCCCCCGGCGATCATGGGGTTCAAAAGCCCCAGGGCTGCAAAGGGAATGCCGATGATGTTATAGATAAATGCCCAGAACAGGTTCTGCTTTATCTTGGTCATGGTCTTCCTGGAAAGCCTGATGGCATCGGAAATGGATGTCAGGTCCCCACGCATGAGGGTTATATCGGCAGCCTCAATGGCAACATCGGTGCCATTGCCCATGGCCATGCCGATATCGGCGGTGGCAAGGGCAGGAGCGTCATTAATGCCGTCTCCCACCATGGCTACTATCCTGCCTTCTTCTTTAAGCCTCTCCACTTCCCTGGCCTTGTTTTCCGGAAGGATCTCGGCAAGCACATGATCGATCCCTGCCTGTTTCGCTATGGCTCTTGCCGTCCTTTCGTTGTCCCCGGTGATCATGTATACCTCAATGCCCATATGCTTAAGCGTTCCTATGGCCGTTCCCGAGCTTTCCTTCAGGGTATCGGCAACCGCGATGACACCATCGATCCGGCCGTTGGAGGAAACGATCATGGCTGTTTTGCCCTGGTCCTCCAGCCCTGCTATGGTATCCTCGATGGCGTCCGTGTTCAGCCGAAGACCGGCCATGAGCTTCCGCGTCCCCACATGGACCTCCATGTCCCCGACACGGGCTCTGACACCCATGCCGGCTATGGCCTCAAAGCTGTCAGGATCTTCAATTGATCCCAGTTCCATCTTCCCATGCTCATAGATTGCCGTGCCCAGCGGGTGCTCCGACCGTTTTTCGGCAATTGCCGCCAGCCTCAGAAGGTCCTGCCGGTCCCCTCCTGCCAGCGGAACTATATCTGTCACTTCGGGAGTTCCCTTGGTGACGGTCCCTGTCTTGTCCAGCACAACGGTGTTGATCCTGTAAGCTGTTTCAAGATGTTCGCCTCCCTTTATCAGGATCCCCTTTTCGGCGCCCTTTCCGGTCCCCACCATAATGGCAGTGGGGGTTGCCAGGCCCAGGGCGCAAGGGCATGCGATGACGAGGACAGACACAGCGCTGATCAGCGCTTTTTCAATGTCGCCGGAAACCAGCATCCAGGCAGCGAATGTGATAAAAGCAATACCTATGACAACGGGTACAAAAACCCCCGATACCTTGTCGGCAAGCTTCTGGATGGGCGCCTTGGAACCCTGTGCCTCTTCCACCATCCTGATGATCTGGGCTAGGACCGTATCCTTGCCTATCCTGGTGGCTTTGAACGTGAATGAGCCAAACTTGTTTATGGTAGCGCCTGTGACAGTGTCTCCCGCCTTCTTTTCAACGGGAAGGCTTTCCCCGGTAAGCATGGATTCATCAACAGAGGTATTCCCCTCCATGATTACGCCGTCCACTGGCACCTTCTCTCCCGGCCTTACCACGATTACATCCCCGACCTGGACCTCTTCGATCGGGATGTCCTGCTCCCGGCCATCCCGTATGACCCTGGCGGTTTTGGCCTGGAGTCCCATGAGCTTTCGGATGGCCTCGGAGGTCTTGCCCTTGGCCACGGCCTCCAGGTACTTGCCCAGCAGGATCAGCGTGATGACTACGGCCGATGCCTCAAAATACAGGTCATGCATCATCCCATGCTGCACTTCCTGGAAAAGCGCGTTGTAAAGGCTGAAGAAATACGCCGCGGAGGTTCCCATGGCTATCAGGGTGTCCATGTTGGCGCTCCTGGATTTCAGGGCCAGCCATGCATGCCTGTAGAACCGGGAACCTATGACGAACTGGACAGGAGTCGCCAGGGCAAGCTGGAACCAGGGATTGTGGAGGAAGGTCACAATGGGCCCCCGAAGCCCGGAAATCCACAGTATCATCCCAAGAAGCAGGGGCGCCGTCAGGATCGCTGATATTACCAGCAATGTCCTGAGGGTTCTGATCTCCTTTTCCCTCAGTTCCTTTTCCCTGTCGGACGCGTCCTCAGCCGGCGCGGCATGATAGCCCAGGGATTCCACGGCCGAAACAAGGTCGGAAAGCCTGACCTTTTTTGGATCATATTGAACGGTCGCCCTTTCTGTCGCCAGGTTTACCTTTGCCTCCAAAACCCCGTCCATTCCGGAAAGCTTTCTTTCAATCCTTGCCGAGCAGGCAGCGCAGCTCATGCCCTCAATGCTGAGGGTTGCGGCGCCTTCCTTTCCCTTTTCTTCCTTCAGGGCATTATATCCCAACCCGTTAATGGCCTGTTCAATGCGGGCATCGTCAATAAACCTGTCGTCATATTCAACCACGGCCTTTTCCGTGGCCAGGTTGACGCTTGCCGACCGGACGCCTTCAAGCTTATTCAGATTCTTTTCTATTCTTGCCGCGCATGCCGCGCAATGCATTCCTGTCACATGCCAGGTTTCTTTTCTTGTCATACTGCATCCTCTTCCCACAAAAAACCATGCTCATACCGCAACAAAACACTACTCATATACTTTCCCCAAACAAGCGCCGCTAAAATCACGGAGAAAACGCCTGGTTCCCTTGTTTTCCGCTTGCCTTTAGCTTATTTTACCATGACGGACGGTTTATTTCTGTAACACAGGTTACAAAAATCTGCCACCGGGGGGACAATGGGCGCATAAGGCACGGGGTATCAACGAATGATAACAGAAAGGAGGGTGATGCCATGCATACCATGTGGAAAGGCTCGGTCAGCTTCGGCCTGGTCAATATACCGGTCAAGATGTTTGCTGCCACCGAGGATAAGGATATCCGGTTCAAAACACTCCATAAAAAATGCCGGACACCCATAAGGCAGGAGCGTGTCTGTCCCGCATGCAACGAAAAGATAGGGCCTGACGACCTGGTCCGGGGCTTCGAGTATGAGCCGGGAAGGTTTGTCCTCATAGATGACGAGGACCTGGAAGCCATCCAGCCGGCTACCGCAAAGACGGCCGAGATCCTGGATTTCGTGGACCTTCGTGAGATAGATCCGATATACTTCGACAAATCCTATTATCTTGCGCCCCAGGACAATACCGGCGGGAAAGCCTACAGCCTGCTGTGCCAGGCCATGAAAAACACGGGAAGGATAGCGGTGGCCAAAATCACCATAAGGAACAAGCAGTCCCTGGCTGTCATCCGCGTGCTTGACAATATCCTGGTCCTGGAGACCATCTTCTATCCCGACGAAGTGCGGCCTGTCAGCCAGGTCCCGGGCATCCCGGGGGACATAAGGATTGAGGAACGGGAGCTAAGCATGGCCCGGCAGTTGATAGAGAACCTGACCTCCGAGTTCCGGCCTGAAAAATACAGGGATGAGTACAGGGAGGATCTGCTGGAACTGATACGGAAGAAGGCCGAAGGCAAGGAAATCGTTACTGCTCCCGAAGCGCCCCAGCGAAATGTTGTTGATCTCATGGCAGCCCTCCAGGCCAGCCTGCAGCAAGCCCAGGAAATGAGGAAACAGGGTAAAGAGCCACCGGCCAGGCAGCGTGCCAAAAAGGGCAAAAAAGAGCCGGTTGAGACAGGATGACCATGGAATGGATCGAGCCTATGGAACCCATCCTGAGGCCCGATGCGGTTTCAGGACACCAATGGGTCCACCAGGTCAAGTGGGATGGCGTAAGAATCCTCTGCCAGGTGGAAGATGGGAAACTTCGGCTCTTTACCAGGAACAGGCGTGAGCGCACAGGCTTCTATCCCGAACTGGAAGAGGTGGCATGGCTGCTTCAGGCAAAGAGCGCCTGGCTTGACGGTGAAATGGTCGTGTTCGATAAAAACCAGAAGCCGTCCTTTTACCATGCGCTTGTCAGGGAGAGGCTGGGTGATCCGGCCAGGGTACCCCTCTATTTAAGGCAGAACCCGGCCCGGTACATCGTATTTGACATAATGGCCCTTGATGGAAAGGACCTGAGAGACCATCCCCTGAGGCAAAGGAAAGCCATCCTTGAAGAAAGGCTTGCCCCGGGCCGGAACGTGGCGGTAACCCAGGATTTTCCGGACGGGGAAGCGCTTTTGGCACTTATGGTGCAGAAGGGCTGGGAAGGAATAGTTTCAAAGCAGGCCGAAAGCCCGTATGTCGGCGGGAAAAGGCACAGGTACTGGTACAAGACGAAACTTCAAAGAAAGCTCCTTTCGGTTGTTTGCGGCCTTTCCATGAAAGGAGGCGTACCCGCTTCCCTGCTCTTAGGCATCAGGCCCGGGAATGAATGGGTTTATATAGGCAAGGCCTCCCTCGGGCTGACGCAGGAACACTTCCGCCTCCTTAAGGAGAACATGGGTTTTTTGGCGGCCGAAACGCCGCCGTTTCCCATGGCGGCAGGCGCAAAGGACATCGTGTGGTTCAGGCCTGTCCTCACATGCTGGGTGAGCTTCCTGGAGTGGACCAACGACGGCAGCCTCAGGCACCCGCGAATCCTGGGGTTCAGCACCAGCAGCCCCGATGAAGCCGACGGGACAGAATATGTGGAGTAAAGCGGCAAGCCTGGCGAGACCGGGCGCGAGATTGCCACGTCGCTACGCTCCTCGCAATGGCACCAATAATAAAATAACATGTAAAGGTCCGCAAAGACTTATGTAAAGACGTGCCGTTCAGTCTCGGCTGAATCCGCAGGAGCAGTTGAAGTTGTATGCGAAATGCACAGGCGGAGAGGGGAAAAACAACCGGATGTTGTGTTTAGCCGGCAGGCGCACGGATGCGACGTTGCCGGCGGCCCCTCGGAACCAAGCATGAGCATGTACAACTTCCTGCGACGAGGACTGAAGGAGAGACTGACAGCACGTCCATACCGTGCATTTATAGCCACGGGGACAGTCCCCATGGCTTCATTTCAAACCACCGGAACCGTCCCCCTGGTTTGGGAACCGTCCCCCTGGTTTGAAGGAGTGGTAATGCTATGCCCGATGCGGAAATCATCATGATCGAGGGGAAAAAGATCAGGTTCTCCAATCCTGAAAAGCTGCTATGGCCAAAGGCAGGCATAAGGAAGATCGACTACCTGGCCAGGATGCTGGAGTTGGCTCCATATATCCTGCCCCACTCAAAAGACAGGCTTCTTACCTCCATCCGGTACCCCCACGGAGCCGGGGACGAATCCTTCTTCCAGAAGAACGCCCCGGAATACGCTCCGGAATGGGTTAAAACCCACACCTGGAACGATACCGACTATATCCTGCTGGATTCCCTGCCAACGCTGGCCTGGCTTGTGAACCTGGCAGCACTGGAGTTCCATACCTCGTTCAATACCTGGCAGCGGGAGAACCACCCCACCTCCCTGGTCTTTGACCTGGACCCCTCGGAAGGCCAGCGATTTGAGGAAGCAGCCGAGGTCGCCCTGCTCGTAAAGGAGACGCTGGACTCCCTTTCGGTGAAGGGCTATGTCAAAACCTCCGGCGCCACCGGCCTCCAGATCTATATCCCGACAGGAGGCCGCTACGACTACAATGAAGCCCGCAGGATAAACGAGTTCTTTGGCAGGTATTTCAGCCAGAAATATCCCGGGAAGATCACCATAGAGCGCATGGTTGAAAAGAGAGGCGCAAGGCTCTATTTCGATTACCTCCAGATGTGGCAGGGCAAGACCATCGCCATGGTTTATACCCCGCGGGCCACGGACCATGCAAGCATATCCATGCCCATAGGGTGGGACGAACTGGAAAAAGGCATACGCCCTGAAGATTTCACGCTGAACAATGCGCTGGAAAGGATAAAAAAGAAGGGCGACCTTTTCGCCCCTCTTCTTGAGAACCCTGTCCAGGAAAGCCTGGACAGCATACTGAAATATGCTGGATTGTCATGAGAAACCCCAATATGTCATACGACCTCTTCTTCCTGCTTTGAAACAATATCGTCAACGATGGCCATGTTCACGGCATTGACATAAGCCAGTGCGCTGGCCTTGAGGATGTCGGTATCAACAGCCTTGGACGAATAGATCTTACCGTTGTCGTGCCTCACTTTGATGCTGACCCTTCCCAGGGCCTCCTTGCCCCTGGAAATGCTGTTCAGTTTGTATTCAAGGAGGTCAAGATGGATGCCCGTCGCTTCCTTTATGGCCGTGTAGAGGGCGTCGACCGCGCCATCGCCCATATTGCTGCTGGCGAGCATCTCGTCGCCCTTCCTGATCTTGACGCTGGCGGACGGGAAGTTGTTGTTTACGATAACCTGCATGTCAACAAGCTCATAGAGATCATTCACGCCTGCTCCATGGCCGTTTCTCTTTACAGTGCTCTGGATAATATGGTACAGGTCGTGGTTGTATACTTCCTTCTTGGCATCGGCCAGATCAAGGAACCTGGCGAAGATCTTCTCGAACTCCTCGTCGGTATAGTTGGTGAACCCGACTTTTGCCAGGGCGTTCTTAACGGCATGACGGCCCGACCTTGCGGTAAGGATGATCTCCATGTCCTCCACGCCCACGTCCTCCGGATGGATGACTTCATACGCATCCCTGGACTTCAGCAGGCCATCCTGGTGGATGCCCGAGGAATGGGCGAAGGCGTTGTCCCCGACAATTGCCTTGTTGACCTGGACATCAAGGCCCATCAGGGCGCTGACAAGGCGCGATGTCTTCTTTATCTCGGTGGTAACGATGCCTGTGGTTGCCTGGTAGTAGTCCTTCCTCAGGAAAAGCCCCATTACCACTTCTTCAAGTGCCGCATTGCCGGCCCTTTCCCCTATTCCGTTGATCGTGCATTCCACCTTGTCGGCGCCGTTCTTTATGGCGGCCAGGGTGTTGGCTGTGGCAAGGCCGGTATCGTTGTGGCAGTGAACGCTCAGGATAACGTCAGGATTAAGGTTCTTAAGCCTCTCGTTGATCTTCCTTATCAGTTCGCCGAATTCTTCGGGAACCGCGTAGCCAACAGTATCGGGTATGTTGATCATGGTAGCCCCGGCTTTTACAACAGCCTCGATGGTCTGCCAGAGGTAATCGAAATCGGACCTGGAGGCATCCTCGGTGGAATACTGGACATAGGGGCACAATGACTTGGCATACTTTACCGCTTCTACACCCTGCTCCAGGATCTGTTCCCTGGTTTTCCTCAGCTTCTTCTCCACATGCACATCGGATGTTCCGAGAACGATATGGATCAAGGGCCTCCGGGCATGCTTCACGCTGTGGTAAACCGCATCGATATCGTTTTTGACAGCCCTGGCAAGGGCAGTGATCATCACTTCGTCGCCAACCTTTTTGGCGATCTCCGCCACCGCCTTAAAGTCGCCGGCTGAAGAGGCCGGAAACCCTGCCTCTATGATGTCCACGTTAAGTTTTTTAAGCTGGGTGGCAATCTCCAGTTTTTCATACAGGTTCAGCTTCGCGCCGGGAACCTGCTCGCCGTCTCGTAATGTCGTATCCAGTACCATGATTTTTCGCATGATTATGACCTCCTTTTTTCTGTATGTTGCTGGCTCATATCTGCGCAGATTTATTCATTTTGCCATGAAATCCATGGAATTAAAAAACCCCGTCTCTGAAAACAGAGACGAGGTGTATTCCCCGCGGTACCACTCCAATTGATTCATAATGAATCCACTCTTTCGATGGCCAACACCATCTATCCCTTTAACGGTGGAAATCCGTCTTACCCTACATTGTCGGGCAGAAACTCATGGACGAGTTCAATGAATCTGAAAATACCGTTTCTCACCTTGCACGGCTCTCTGTGAATTTCACAATTCATCTACTAGTTCCAATCATCGCTTTTAAAATCTTCAATTATTGAAATTTGCATATATTCTACAACACCATCATATGCGCTGTCAAGCCCTTTATCCACTTAATATGAAAAGCTCCTGTACTGCCTCATTTGAAAAAGTAAATTCCACTCCAAGCTCCATTCCAGAAGGGCGCAGCCGAAAACAACCATGCACTAATCAGGCATATTATCCCTAAAGGAACCTCACTTGACGGCTTTACACAGGAAGACATAGCCCTTATGATGAACCACATTAACTCCTACAGAAGACCCAATTTGGGAGATAAATCACCTTATGAAGTCTTCGCCTGCCTCTACGGCGAGGATACTTTAAAAAAGATGGGTGTAGAACTCATCCCACCGGATGAGGTAACTCT
>JAAXZX010000098.1 GCA_012719645.1 Clostridiaceae bacterium | reverse complement strand
TCGTATTCCCAGTTTTTTGTTTCCCAGGGCGAGAACCGCAAGGAAGCATACCAGGCCTGTCAGCAATATCATCAGCGGCGAAAAACCGTCCAGGCTGCCGTTTAGCGCTTTCATCACGCTGTCATACTGCCAGAACATGGGAAAAGGATAATAGAGGAACCTTAGATGGCTTGGTACGAACGAGCTTGTTACAGGCAGCAGCAGGAAAACAGGTATTACCAGTTTCATGGACGCGATGGCTGAAATCTGGTTATTGGCAAGCGAACCGAGCAGGAATGCAACAAGCCCGTAAACAAACACACTGGCAAGGGCAATCCCCAGGAACTGCGGCACAAGCCAGGGTTTTCCCATAATGGTTATGGAAAGGCACACGTTGATAACTCCGAATACCAGGGCAATGAGCGTGCGGGCAGCAGCATATCCGTATATATTGGTCGGACTTATCCCTATGGCATGTATTACTCCGCTTTCTCTCTCACTGACAATATTGAAGCCTGAAACCGCGCCTGAGATCAGCATGGCAAGAAGTATCAACGAGGCGGAGACAATGTTCGTGACCTGGCTGCCTGTTGATTCAACCTCTATTGATTTAAAGATTACAGGCTTATCCGATAAGGCTTTGGCAAGGAGCAGGGTGTTCGACTCGAGAAAGCCCTGCTTCTCGTTGCCCTCTGTGAGAATGACAGGACCGTCGCTGTCCAGGTAAACACCGGCAACGCTGTCAGCGCCCATCACGCGCCTTTCCAGCGCCTCGTAGTCGCTAACCGTCTCTATCTCCGCCACCCGTTCCAGCTTCTCCGTTATGTCTTCCGGGAGATCTGCAGTAACAATAAACCTTGCCATTTGTCGGCCCGCATTCCCCATAACGGCCAGCATGACAAAGGCCAGCAGCGCCGGGGCCAATATCATATACAGGGTGATCTTGTCACGCATGACCAATTTCAGGTCCATGCGAAGCATGCTCATTATGCTCTTCATGTCATACTCCTTCCGGCTTTAAGAAGCTTTTTCCTCACCAATGCGCAAGCGGCCGCAAATAAAACCGCAGCCTCGGCGGATGTTATGATGAGTGCCTGCGCAATGTCCCTGCCCGCGCCGAACAGTACGTCCTCAAACCCGAAAATGATGGTGTACGAGGGAATAAACCTGATCCAGAACGGCGAAAAGGCAGGCGCCGAATAGCTGACCATGGTAGTCATGTTGATAACAAGGATCAGTACGGCAGTAAAAAACCAGTTGCTCATGTCGCTGAAAAATACCGTCACGGCCAGGCCGAGAAGCGTAAACAAAACGCTTGACACAAAGGCCAGCAGTATGAATCCCGGCCAGTTGAAATCGAATCCGACTATGAGCACTGCCATGAGAAGTGCGTATATTGTCCCGAAAATGCCGAAAACAAGGGCTTTGCTTATTACATATGCGAGGGTGCCGCCAGGGGATACCCTGTATGCCTTGATTGTTTTCTGCTCCTTTTCGGACAGCATCAGGATCCCGGCCATCAGGAATCCCAGGACTACCGCCTCAAAACAGATGAAGACGGGAGCAAGCCTTATGTTTTCCGGTATGATACCGGTGTTCTGGCGAAGGGTGAGGCTTCGGATATTATAATCCCCCGGTTCCCCGAAAAGAGCTGCCATCAGGGCATTCTGCGTCTTTTCCGACAACCCGGGATGGATCAGGATTATGGTATCCCCCTCCTGTATTAGGCCTATGGTTCCGTCTTTTCTGACAGACTCCTCCACGGCTTCCCTGCTTTCGAGGGGAGTAATGCCCGGATAAACGGTATCCAGATTCCAGGATACCAGGTGCTGGCCGGAACTGTTAAAATCCCCGGGAATCAGGAAATGGACAGAAAGGACAATCAATATAAGGGTTACAGTGATAACCCAGAATATGGCATTTCTGACCATCAGTTTTGTGTCCTGGACCATCAGGCTGATAATCTTACCCATCATGAAAGCCCCCTGCCTGTCACCCTGATAAAAATATCCTCGAGCGTAGCTTCCTGGGAGTGGATCTTTACCGGGGTCACCCGGTCAATCAATGACGCGATGCCCGCTTTGTCGTCCATGGAAAAGCTCTCTGTCACCAGGCTGCCGTCCTTTTCATAGGTTATCATCACTTCTTTTTTGCCATATTTCAGCTTGAGGTTGCCCGGCGTATCCATGGCGGCAATGCTGCCTTCGTCCAGGAAAGCCACCATGTCGCAAAGCCTGTCCGCAAGATCCATGTTATGGGTTGTAAGAAAGATGGTGGCCCCCTTCTCCTTCTGTTCCATGATGAGGTTCCGGATTCTTGATGCGGTGGAAGGGTCAAGGCCGCTTGTCGGCTCATCCAGGAAGAGGATATCCGGTCTGTTGATCAGGGATCTTGCCAGGTTAAGCCGCTGGAGCATACCCTTGGAATAGTCGGAAGCCTTCTTATGAGCGTCATCCCGAAGGCCTACCCAATCCAGGACCTCCATTGGGTCCAGGGTTGGAACCGAAAACAGGCCCGCAAAGTATTTCAGGTTCTCATAACCGGTAAGCCTCCTGTATACATTGGGCTGTTCAAAGGACACCCCGATGCGGTTGAAAAACTTTACGCCAAGCTCATTTACAGACTTTCCTTCATACGAGACTTCTCCCCTCTGGAGCTTCAGCAGACCCGTCATAATGTTCTGGATGGTCGATTTTCCGGCTCCGGACGGTCCCAGGCATCCGAATATCGTACCCTTCGGGATGCTGAAGGTAACATCAAGCACGGCAAATTTACCCGTACCCGTATAGTCGTGATACAAATGCCAGACATCGATCATATTCCACTTCCTCCATTTGACCAGGCTCTATTTGACCAGTCGGTCAAGTCCATTATAGCATGTCTTTGACCACCTGGTTAAGTGATGACAGGTTAAGTCTCCATCAGCAGCTTCCATGCTTAAAATGCCATATCCGTAACAAGTATATCCCGGACATCATATGTTGGTTTAGGGAAAAAAGTTTAACCACGGCTAAAAAAAGCCGTATAAACGAGGAAAATCCTATGAAACAGAATGCGGATCTTTACATGAAGCATGACCAATTCATTCCCCTCAGTTTTCTGCCCACAGGGAAGAAGGCAAGGGTAAGGGCGCTCATGTCAAAGGGCATATCAAGGAGAAGGATGCTGGACCTTGGCCTCATCTTGGACACCGAGGTGGAAGCGCTTCAGAAAAGCCCGTTCGGTGATCCCGTAGCCTACCTTGTGCGGGGAGCCGTCATAGCCCTGCGGTCCGAGGAAGCGTCTGATATATTAGTGGAAGCCATGTAGGAATACATTTAAGTTACGGCATAAGGGAGGCATGGCTGAATGGGTCTTACGAAACAATCCACCGGGAGCAGCGTTCTTGGCTTTAAACCGCATATTGAACGACAGCATCCCGGCCAGAAAATCATTGCCCTGGCGGGCAATCCCAATGTTGGTAAAAGCACCGTGTTCAACAGCCTGACAGGCATGCGCCAGCATACCGGGAACTGGCCAGGGAAAACGGTTTCCATCGCACAGGGAAGCTTCTTCCACAAAGGCGTTCATTTTTTACTGGTGGATATCCCGGGAACCTACTCGTTGATGGCAAACTCGGTTGAGGAAGGGGTCGCCCGCGATTTCATATGCTTCGGCGATCCGGACGCGGTAATCGTGGTCACCGATGCCACATGTCTTGAGCGAAATCTAAACCTGGTGCTCCAGGTATTGGAGGTCACCGGCAATGTGGTGGTATGCGTCAATCTCATTGATGATGCCCGGCGCAGGAAGATCAGGATAGATCTTGAGGAATTGTCCCGGCTGTTAGGGGTAACTGTCGCGGGAACCAGCGCCAGAAGCGGAAAGGGACTTGACAGGCTCATGGACGAGGTTTGGACGGTTACTCATGAAAAACCTGGCTGCTGCCGCGGCAGCCCGCTGAAAATCCGTTACCATGAGGCGGTTGAATCCGCCGTAGGCTTAATGGAGCCCTCCCTGGAGGCTGCGCTTAATAAAAAGCTTTGCGCCAGGTGGACGGCATTAAGGCTCCTCGAAGGAGATGAAAACCTGCTTGAGTCAATAAGAAACTACCTGGGATATGACCTTCTCGCCCTGGAAGCCGTAAGCAACAGTTTCCAAAAGGCAAGGAAGATACTTATTGATGCCGGGATCGATCAGGACCTTTTCAGGGATATAATCGTGTCGGGCATTGTCCGCAAGGCTGAGGAAATCAGCCGCAGGGTGGTCGCCATGGAAGAACCCGGACATTATACGCGGGATCGGAAGATCGACCGGGTACTGACCTCGCGAACCTGGGGTATTCCCATTATGATCGCAATGCTGGGTGTCATTCTGTGGATAACCATCACCGGGGCAAATTATCCTTCTGCGCTCCTGGCAGATGCACTGTTCTGGGTGGAGGATCAAATGACGGCCCTGTTCTTGTCCATCGGGGCTCCCGCCTGGCTGCATGGCCTCCTGGTCACCGGCATGTACAGGACACTTGCCTGGGTGGTTTCAGTTATGCTTCCTCCGATGGCCATATTCTTCCCGCTGTTTACGCTTCTTGAGGACCTGGGCTATCTTCCGAGGGTCGCCTTCAATTTGGACAGTTTTTTCAAGAAGGCCTGCGCCCATGGAAAACAGGCCCTTACCATGTGCATGGGCTTCGGCTGCAACGCGGCGGGAGTTGTGGGCTGCCGTATAATTGACTCCCCAAGGGAAAGGCTTATTGCGACCATCACCAACAGTTTTGTACCCTGCAACGGGCGGTTCCCCACCCTGATCGCCATCATCACCATGTTCTTCGCGGGCATAATTGAGGGGCCTTTCCGTTCAGTCATATCCGCGCTGATGCTTACCGGCGTTATTCTTTTGGGTGTAATGATGACCCTCCTGGTGTCCAGGATACTTTCAAGGACCATACTGAAAGGCCTTCCCTCATCATTTACCCTGGAACTTCCGCCCTACAGGAAGCCCCAGGTAGGAAGGATACTCGTCCGTTCGCTCCTGGACAGGACCCTTTTTGTACTGGGCAGGGCGGTTGCCGTGGCGGCACCGGCGGGCATGGTCATCTGGGCGATGTCCAATATCCATATAGGAGGGCTTAGCCTTCTTTCCCACTGCGCCGGTTTCCTGGACCCCTTCGCCAGGCTCATTGGCATGGATGGATGTATCATCATGGCCTTTATCCTGGGGTTTCCGGCCAATGAGATCGTCATCCCCCTCGTCATCATGAGCTATATGTCCACGGGCAGCATGATGGAATTCGAAAGCCTGGTCCGGCTTCGCGAGCTTTTGGCGGCCAACGGCTGGACCTGGCTCACAGCGGTATGTGTCATGCTCTTTTCCCTGATGCACTGGCCCTGCAGCACCACCTGCCTTACCATCAGGAAGGAGACACAAAGCTGGAAATGGACCCTGATTTCCTTCCTGGTCCCCACAGCCGCCGGGATCCTTATATGCTTCATCACGGCCAGTGTCGCAAGGCTCCTGGGACTTTCATAAATTATCCAAATCATTGATTCCCCGAATTTTTTACCGGGATCTTTATTATACAGGTCGATTCAAAGTCATCCCAAATGATGCAAAATAATTGCCGAATTAAAAGGATAAGCTAAGAATAGGGCGATCTTTTGGCAGATTTCGCCGGCTGTCAACAGATTCAGGCTGAAAGGAGGTAATGGTATTGTTTAAATGGGTGGTCGCCTTTTTCGTACTGGCCCTCATATCGGCCCTGTTCGGTTTTGGGCTTATTGCCAACCTGACCTTTGGAATCGCCAGGATCCTGTTCTATGTTTTTCTTGTTGCCGGTGTGCTGAGCCTTATCTTTGGAAGACGCATGTTCAGCGGAAGAGACGATGAGACTGAAACCGAAAGGCTGCGTGATTAGCGGTGCGTTGTTGGAGGAACTGACAGATGGCAAGGAATAAATACAAGGAGAAGAATATGGCCATGCCAATAGAAAAGCATGATACCGCCGCATGGGCCAATATTGACAAAATGAAGCGGGTATCTCGCGTAACCGAGCCCGGCGACCTGCAGGTCAGGAACGCCAAGGATTATGTGGATGCAAACCAGAAATAACTATACGCTATATCATATGTAATATTATGGAGGCTGTCTCAGCTTGGTCTGAGACAGCCCTTTTCAATAAATTCATGGTTCAGGCCTGTAAACGTACCAGCCCTCGTTCCCCAGGCAGTTTAAAACATTGGCCTCAATTCCCTCATAATACGAATCATACGTTATTTTGTTCCTGTCATCGACACGTTTGAAAAAACTATTAGTCACATAATCTGGCTGTGCCATCTTTATTATTATATATATCTTGTATAATACTCAACTCCCTCCAGTCGAAAACAGTTTGAAAGATACGCCAATGATGCTCAGAGGCCCGGCCATACCCTGAGGCAGGACCGGGCCGCTATATTGAGCCCGCCTGAATCTTTTTCCGCCAGCTATTCGTTATTCAAACCCTCGGCGGCTACGCCGGCAAGGCGCTTATAATTATCGTATCGTTCCCTCGCATGCTTTTCGGATACCTCGAACAGCTGCTGTGCGATATCAGGAAACACGTTAACAAGCGCTTCATACCGCACTTCGCCATGGAGGAAGTCCTGGTAGGGCATCTTCGGTTCCTTTGAGTCGAGCTGGAACGGGTTTTTGCCCTGTTCCCTGAGGGCGGGATTGTACCTGTAAAGATGCCAGTACCCCGATTCAACGGCAAGCTTTTCTTCCTCGATACTGCTGCCCATGCCCTTTCTTATCCCATGGCTGACGCAGGGCGAATAGGCGATTATAAGCGACGGCCCCGGATAGCTTTCGGCCTCGGTGATTGCCTTGATGGTCTGGTTCATGTCCGCTCCCATGGCGATCTGGGCTACATAGACATAACCATAACTCATGGCCATCATACCCAGATCCTTCTTGCGAGTCTTTTTGCCCGCCGCGGCAAACTTGGCCACTGCCGAGGAGGGTGTGGATTTCGAAGCCTGTCCGCCGGTATTGGAGTAGATCTCGGTATCCATGACGAACAGGTTGACATCATCTCCCATGGCAAGGACATGGTCCACTCCGCCGTATCCTATGTCGTAAGCCCAGCCGTCACCGCCTATGATCCAGAAGGACCTCTTTGCCAGGAAGTCCTTTTTCTCCATGATCTCGGCAAGCAGCGGGTTCTTTTTCCAACTGTCCTTTATGGCATCCAGGACCGCCTGCGACGCAGTTCTTGAATCCTCCCCGTTTTCCTTCGTCTCAAGCCAGTTTCTGAAGGCGGTTTTGATCCCCTCGGGAAGATCTGTCTTCAGGGCTTCTGTCATCAACCCGGCCAGCTTTTCACGGATCTGCCTGACGCCAAGATACATGCCGTAGCCGTACTCGGCGTTATCCTCAAACAGTGAATTTGCCCAGGCGGGACCCCTTCCGGCCTCATTGGCGGTATAGGCTATGGAAGGCGCGCTGGCGCCCCAGATGGATGAACATCCGGTGGCATTGGCTATCATCATCCTGTCGCCGAAGAGTTGCGTAAGAAGGCGGATATACGGGGTTTCCCCGCAGCCGGGGCACGCACCGTTGAATTCAAGCAGTGGCCTTGAAAACTGGCTTCCCTTAACGGTCCTGGGGTTCATCACGTTCTCCTTGGTTTTCAGGGTCATGGCAAACTCCCAGTTTTCGGCCTGAGAAAGTATCTCCTGCTCCGCAGGCTGCATGATCAGCGCCTTACCCTTGGCAGGGCATACGTTGGCGCAGTTGGAACATCCCGTGCAGTCCAGCGGAGCTACCTGGATGCGATACTGGTAACCCTCCAGTCCCTTGCCGGTGGCCTGCCTGGTCTTAAAGCCCTCGGGCGCCCTGGCCGCTTCCTCCCCGTCCAGCAGGAATGGGCGGATGGTGGCATGGGGGCATACATAGGAGCACTGGTTGCACTGGATGCATTTCTCGATCTGCCATTGGGGTATCATGACAGCTATACCGCGCTTTTCATAGGCGGTGGTCCCCGGCGGCCATGACCCGTCTTCCATGCCTGCAAAGGCGCTTACGGGAAGCTCATCGCCCTCCATCCTGGCCATCACCTTTTGGACCCTCTTTATTAATTCAGGCTCATTCTTTATGGGCTGTCCTTCGTCCGTCGCATCCTTCCAGGACTCGGGCACCTTTACCTCAACCAGCCGCTCTATCCCCATGTCCACGGCCATGATGTTCATCTCCACGATCTTCCGGCCTTTTTTACCATACATCTTATCGATATTTTCCTTCAGGTACCTTGCGGCATCCTCCACGGGTATGATATTGGCCAGCTTGAAGAAGGCCGCCTGCATGATCATGTTGATCCTGTTCCCAAGTCCGATTTCTCCCGCGATACCGATGGCGTCGATGATATGGAACCTGATGTTCTCCCTGGCGATGTACCGCTTCAACGCGGCCGGAAGTTCGCTGTCCAGTTCGTCCTCCCGCCAGGGGCAGTTAAGGACGAATACGCCTCCGGGTTTCAATCCTTTCAGGATATCGTAATTGTATATGAAGGACTTGTTGTGGCAGGCTATATAATCGGCCTTGTAAACCAGGTAGGGCGATTTCAGCGGTTTGGGCCCGAACCTCAGGTGGGATACCGTGGTCCCGCCCGACTTCTTGCTGTCATAGGAGAAATATGCCTGGACGTGAAGATCGGTATTGTCGCCTATGATCTTGACGGCGCTCTTGTTGGCTCCCACCGTTCCGTCCGAGCCAAGGCCGAAGAACTTGCAGCTGATGGTACCCTTGGGAAGCGTGTCAATGATCTCGCCCTCGGGAAGCGAGGTATTGGTCACATCATCCACAATGCCGATGGTAAAACTGTCCTTAGGTATCTTCTGCATAAGGTTCCGGAAGACCGCCAGTATCTGCGAGGGTCTTGTATCCTTTGAGCCAAGCCCGTATCTGCCGCCTATTATCAAGGGTTTTTCGCCCGTATCATAAAACAGCTTCACAACGTCAAGATACAGGGGCTCGCCCGGCGCCCCCGGCTCCTTGGTCCTGTCCAGGACGGCGATACGCCTGACCGTTCCTGGCAGCACATCGAAGAAATGCCTGGCCGAAAACGGCCGGTACAGGCGGACCTTTATGACGCCCGTCTTCTCCCCCCTGCTGTTCAGGTAGTCCACGGTCTCCTCGATGGTGTCGCAGACCGATCCCATGGCCACGATAACATACTGGGCATCCCTGGCCCCGTAATAATCAAAGGGCCGGTAGAGCCGCCCGGTAATGCTGTGGATGTCCTGCATGACCCTGTCCACTATGGCCGGGACCCGGTCAAAAAACGGGTTCTGGACTTCCCGGCCCTGGAAGTAAATATCAGGGTTCTGGGCTGTTCCCCTGATTTTGGGTCGCTCAGGATTAAGCGCGTTATCCCTGAAGGCTTTTATGGCATCATAGTCCAATATCCTTTCCAGGTCCTCATATTCGATGACGCTGATTTTCTGGTACTCATGGGAGGTCCTGAACCCATCGAAGAAATGGATGAAGGGCAGCCTGGATTTAATGGCCGAAAGATGGGCCACGCATCCCAGGTCCATTACCTCTTGTACATTGGAAGAAACCAGCATGGCTGCGCCCGTCTGGCGGCAGGCCATCACATCCTGGTGGTCCCCGAATATGGAAAGGGCATGGGTGGCTATGGCCCGGGCCGAAACATGCAGAACCCCGGGCAGAAGCTCTCCGACCATCTTGTAGATATTTGGTATCATCAGGAGGAGCCCCTGGGAGGCCGTATAGGTGGTGGTGAGGGCTCCTGCTGCGAGGGATCCGTGGAGGGCTCCGGCGGCGCCGGCTTCGGACTGCATTTCCACCACCTTTACCGGTTGCCCGAAAAGGTTCTTCTTCCCATGGGCCGACCATTCATCCACTGTCTCGGCCATGGGGGATGAAGGGGTAATCGGGAAAATGGCCGCCACCTCTGTAAAGGCATAAGAGGCATAGGCCGCGGCCTGGTTGCCATCCATTGTTTCCAGCCTTGGCATATCGCAAATCTCCTTTATTATTTGGGTTATGTGGTACAATAATCTATTATTTCAGTTAATTGAGCCAATATTCATTCCTTGGACAAGGCCTTAACTTTTTTGCGACAGATCATGTCAAAAACCATTGCAACAGATATATTAGTATGTTAATATACAAAAGAAGGCGTATACTCAAGAAGACATCTCACACCTGGCAGTCCCCCGCAGGATGCCGCAGAAATGGAGAAATGTGTATGAAACTTTCATTGAGATGGTTTGGAACCGGCCACGACAGTGTCACGCTTGAACAGATAAGGCAGATCCCGGGAGTAAAAGGCGTTATTACGACACTTTACGACATTCCCGCCGGGGATGTATGGCCCATAGAACGAATCCGAGCCCTGAAGGAGGAAGTTGAAGGATACGGTCTCAAGATATTCGGCATCGAAAGCGTAAACGTTCATGATGCCATCAAGGCAGGGCTTCCGGATAGGGATAAATACATAGAAAACTACATAAAAACACTGGAAGTGCTTGGGGTTTCCGGCATCGATGTTGTATGCTACAATTTCATGCCGGTCTTTGACTGGGTCAGATCCGATCTTGCCAAGCCCCGTGAGGACGGCTCCACGGTATTGTCCTATGACCAGGAGATCATAGACAGGATCGACCCAATGAAGATTTTCAAGGCAATGGATTCAGGTTCGAACGGATTTGTACTGCCCGGCTGGGAACCCGAACGGCTGGCGCATATAAAAGAGTTGTTCGAGCTTTACAGCGATATCGACAATAAGAAACTTTTTGATAACATGGTCTACTTCCTTAAAGCCATCATGCCCATCTGCGAAAAATACGGCATAAAAATGGCTGTACATCCTGATGACCCGGCGTGGCCCATATTCGGGCTTCCAAGGATCGTCACCAACCTTGAGAATCTGGAACGCCTGTTTGAAGCAGTCGACAGCCCGTGCAACGGTGTGACCCTCTGCACAGGCTCCCTTGCCTCCAACCCCGAAAACGATATCCCGGAAATCGTCCGGGCGCTTAAGGGAAGGATCCATTTTGCCCATGTCAGGAATCTCAAGTATATTGGTACCCGTAAATTCGATGAATCCGCCCATCTTTCGGCAGACGGATCCCTTGATATGTTTGAGATCATGAAGGCTTTCTATGATATCGGCTTTGACGGGCCATTCCGCCCCGATCACGGAAGAGCCATCTGGGGCGAAAAAGGTATGCCTGGATACGGCCTTTTCGACAGGGCGCTGGGAGCCGCATACCTTAACGGACTTTGGGAAGCCATTACAAAGATGGAAAAGGGAAAATAATGAGGTTTCTGCCGTTTTGCGCATTGAAGCGGGAACTATGCATGGAGCATTAGCAAAAATCAGGGTTTCCATTCAGGGTTTCTATAGTATAATAGTAACTGGCACATTACTATATTAGTATTTATTCGACCGATTTTACCTTAGTGAGGAGATTTGCCATGATTTCCGAGAGGACCCTGTTACCGAAACACGCATCCTTAAATATCGGGGATGGCGTATACTATAGTTTGCGCAAGAACATTATAACCCTGAACCTTAAACCCGGCGAACCCCTGAACATTAAAACCATTTCCGAGAAGCTCAACGTGAGCAGGACCCCTGTGAGAGACGCCCTGATAAAACTTGCCAAAGAGGGTCTGGTTGATGTGATTCCCCAAAAGGGAACCAGCGTTTCCAAGATAGACCTCAAGCGGGTGGAAGAAGAGAGGTTCCTGCGAGAAAGCCTGGAACTTCGGGCTATTGAGATGTTTATAGGCATACAGAAGGAATCCGACATCTCCCGACTGAGAAGCATTATAGACATACAGAAGGAATGCGCCGCGAAGAACGATCTTATCGCCCTCCAGGAATATGACGACGAGTTCCACAAAGTCTTCTTTACCGCCACCGAGAAGGAAACCTGCTGGGAGATAATACAAAGCATGTCTGGTCATTACAGGCGCATAAGGTTGATCTCCCTCTGGGAGAGGCCCATTATAGACAAGGTCATCGACCAGCATGAAAAAATTCTTGACTGCATCGTAAGGTCCAAAGTGGAAGAGTCCATTGCCGCTTTCAAGGACCATTCCTCAAGGATAATTGTCGAGGAGAAGGAATTGACCGGAAAATACCCCGAGTATTTCAAACTCCAGTCCGATGACGATTTCCTGATGCAGGATTTTCTAAGTATGCTGTAAATGGAGATGAAGACCTTGAAGCTAAGTGATGCCGGTCTTGCAGACAGAAAGAGATGGCAGGACTCCGGTTATGAACTCCCTGTTTTCGACCGCAGCCTGGCAAGGCAGGCCACAATCAAAGATCCCATATGGATCCACTTCGGAGCCGGCAATATCTTCAGAGCCTTTCCGGCCGCGCTGCAGCAGAAGCTGCTGGATGCCGGCGACAGCGACAAAGGCATAATAGTCTGTGAAGGATACGATTATGAGATCATCCATCGGCTGTACAAGCCGTATGATGATCTCTGTCTTCTTGTGGTGCTGAAACCCGATGGACGCATTGAAAAGAAGGTCATCGCCAGCATAATGGAATCACTGGCTGCGGATACCCAGGCCCCTTCCGACTGGCAGAGGCTCAGGGAGATCTTCAGAAATCCGTCCCTCCAGATGGCCAGCTTTACCATTACCGAGAAAGGATACAGCGTTTCCGACGCCAACGGGAATTATTATCCCGCGGTTTTGGACGACTTCCGCAACGGGCCCGGGATGCCCAGGAGCTTCATGGGAAAGGTTTCGGCCCTTTGCTGGGAAAGGTATAAGGCTGGCAGGCTGCCGCTGGCCTGGGTCAGCATGGACAACTGTTCCCATAATGGAGAAAAGCTCTGCAATGCTGTAAGGACCTTTGCCGTTGAATGGGTGAATAACGGTCTGGCCGATCCCGGTTTTCTTGAATATGTGGATGATCCCGAATCGGTGTCCTTCCCCTGGAGCATGATCGACAAAATTACTCCCCGTCCCGACGCAAGCATAAAAGCCATGCTCGAACAGGACGGCTTTGCTGATACAGAGATAATCTGCACCGATAAAAAAACCTATGCGGCTCCCTTTGTGAACGCCGAGGAGCCCCAGTACCTTGTGATCGAGGACCTGTTCCCCAATGGCCGGCCGCCGCTGGAAAAGGCCGGTGTCATATTCACCGACAGGGAAACGGTTAACAGGGTGGAAAAGATGAAGGTCTGCACCTGCCTGAATCCGCTGCATACCGCGCTGGCCGTATTCGGCTGCCTGCTGGGTTATACCTCCATATCGGCGGAGATGGAAGACCCGGTCCTTAAGAGGCTGGTTGAAAGAATAGGCTATGACGAAGGCCTGCCAGTGGTGGTTGACCCGGGCATCATCAGGCCCGTGGACTTCCTGAAGGAGGTCATCGAGGTACGGCTGCCAAATAAATACGTTCCCGATACACCGCAGCGCATCGCCACCGATACATCCCAGAAGATTCCCATTCGCTTCGGCGAGACCATCAAGGCTTACATGCAACGTCCCGGCATGAATGCTTCGGATTTGAACTATATACCCCTTGTCTTTGCCGCCTGGCTAAGGTACCTTCTGGGCATCGATGACGAAGGCAGGCCCTTTGATCCAAGCCCGGATCCCCTGCTGGACCATCTAAGGAAGCACCTTGATGGTATCACGCTGGGATCTCCGGGGCCCTTCGGGGACCGGCTGCGTCCTGTCCTCAGCGACGCCAGGCTGTTCGCTGTCAGCCTTTATGATGCCGGCCTGGCTGAAAAGGTTCTTTCCTGTTTTACAGAGATGGTTTCAGGCGCCGGGGCGGTGAGAAAGCTCCTGGGAAGACTTCTTGGCGTATAATCGGATTTTCTGCGGAAAAGGCAATGAAGGCATGTCATAATTATCAATACAAGGAGTGGTTGGCATGCGCAATTTTATCCATGAGGATTTTCTGCTTCAAAACAAGACGGCCAGGATCCTGTACCATGAATACGCGAAGGATTTGCCCATCATTGATTACCACTGCCACCTGGATCCGAAGGAAATCGCGCAGGATAAAAGGTACCGCAGCATCACCGAGGTATGGCTTGGCGGTGATCACTACAAGTGGCGCGCCATGAGGGCCAACGGCGTCGATGAAGATGAGATCACCGGAAACGCTCCGGACAAGGAGAAATTCCTCAGGTGGGCCGAAACCATGCCATACCTTGTAGGCAATCCGCTCTACCACTGGACCCACCTGGAACTTTTGCGATATTTCGATATTGACAAGCTCCTGGGGCCTGATAACGCCGAGGAGATATGGGAGCGCTGCAACAAGAGGCTCAGCCAGCCTGATTTCTCGGCCAGGGGCATAATAAAGAAGTCAAATGTTGAGGTTATCTGCACCACCGATGACCCGGCCGATACCCTCGAATACCATAAACAGATCAGGGAAGACCCTTCTTTTGATGTCAGGGTCCTGCCCGCCTTCAGGCCCGACAGGGCTGTAAATATAGAAAAGTGGGACTTCAGGGATTACGTCCAATTGCTTTCATTGGCCTCCAACATGCCCATCCGCAGCATTGACGACTTTTATGCCGCCCTTGAAAGCAGGATTGCTTTTTTCCATGAAAACGGGTGCCGGCTGTCGGACCATGCGGTGGAACCCCCGGTATTCGTGACGGGTACTGAAAAGGAAGCTGACGAAGTCTTCAGGAAAGCCCTGGATGGCCAGAAACTGACCGACCGTGAGATCGCCATGTTCAAGACGAGGACCATGCTTTTCCTGGGGAGCCAGTATGCCGAATGGGGATGGGTCATGCAGCTCCATATCGGCACACAGAGGGACAACAACACCCGGATGTTTGAAAAGCTGGGTCCCAACACAGGGTATGACATGATGTCGGATTATACATACTCCCAGCCTCTGGCAAAATTCATGGATACCCTCGACAGGCACGGCCTTCTGCCCAAAACCATCCTTTATGTCATAAACCCGCGGGACAATGAAATGATAGCCACCCTGGCAGGGTGCTTCCAGGGCGATGGTATTCCCGGCAAGATCCAGTTTGGTTCCGGCTGGTGGTTCAACGACCAGAAGGACGGCGTGGTCCGCCAGATGACCGCTCTGGCCAGTATGGGACTGCTGCGCCGGTTCGTGGGCATGCTCACCGATTCAAGAAGCTTCCTTTCCTATACCAGGCATGAGTATTTCAGGAGGATCCTCTGCAATATGCTGGGAACCTGGGTGGAAGCCGGAGAGGCCCCGAACGATATGGACATTATGGGCGGAATGGTGCGGGACATCGCCTATTACAACGCCAAAAACTATTTCGGGTTCTGATACCGGGTGCAACTCCATACTCACAAAAAGCGCGGCAATCTCTGCAATGCCACCCCATGTTAATGCGTGATACAGCCGTGCTGTTCAGTCTCTCCTTCAGTCCTCGTAAATAGAGGTGAGATGCCAGGATGTGAGAGGTTGGAGAATAGATGTTCGAGGTTAGACTAATTTCAATACGTTTCGTTAAGCTATACTCTAACTTCCAACCCCTAAATTCTCTCCTCCAATATGCGGAGTCACTCGAGACAGAAACAGCACGTCTCCTTGTAAGTCCTTGCAGATTTTATGAGTTATCTATTCCTGGTTTCATTGCGAGTAGTGTATTTTCGTGTCATTGCGAGGAGGCTTCAGCCGACGAAGCAATCTCTTGCATTTACCACAGGAACCGTCCCCTTGGTTTGAATGATTTGTCAGACCACAGGAACCGTCCCCCTGGTTTGTCTGTCCCCCTGGTTTGTCCTTACCCTGCGTCTGTGGAAACGGGCACCCTGTATTCCTGGTCCTGTTCCACATGATAGATATTCCCCTCGAAGTTCCTCAGGGTCATACCCGTATCCGATTTCTCGATGCAATAATTGGGAAGCAGCGGGATCTTGCCGCCCCCTCCTGTTACATCAACCACGTACAGGGGGATGGCAAAGCCTGAAGTATAACCGATCAGCTTTTCCAGTATCTCGATTCCTCTGCAGACCGGGGTCCTGAAATGCTGAATCCCGCGCGAATAGTCGCAATGATAGAGATAGTAGGGACGGACCCTGTTCTTCACCAGCAGATGGAACAGTTCCTTAAGGATCTCCGGCGAATCGTTGACACCCTTGAGCAGGACGGTCTGGTTGCCAAGGGGTATACCGGCATCGGCCAGCCTGGCCAGAGCCTTTTCAGATTCGGGTGTAATCTCCCTGGGATGGTTGAAGTGGGTGTTTATCCATAAGGGATGGTATTTCTTCAGCACGCTGACAAGGGACTCGGTTATCCTTTGGGGCAAAACCACGGGAGTCCGCGTTCCGATCCTTATAACTTCCACGTGGGGGATCGCCCTGACCGCACCGAGTATCCGGTCCAGGGCCTGGTCGCTCAGGGTGAACGGATCTCCCCCGGATATCAGTACATCGCGTACTTCTTCATGCTTTCTTATGTATTCAATGCCATTTCTGATGTCCTGGGCAGTGATTTCGGCATTCCTGTCCCCCACCTTTCTTTTCCTTGTGCAATGGCGGCAGTAGGTGGAACACTTCATCGTCACAAGAAACAGGACCCTGTCAGGATAGCGGTGTACGATGGACGGCATGGGCGAGTAGGACTCCTCCCGCAGCGGGTCCTCCATCTCCCCTCGTCCTGAAATGAGTTCCCGCTCGTCGGGTATGCACTGCATCCTTATTGGATCGTTTTCATCCTCCCAGTCGATGAGGGAAGCATAGTAAGGGGTAACTGCCATGGGAAAAACATCTGTTACTCTCGAAATGATTTTCTCGTCAACATTGTGGGTATGGGATGGGCGGGGTAGCCTGCCTACAGACATGATCCTGTTTTTCAACTGCCACTTCCAGTCAGACCATTTTTCAGCCTTTTCTTCCTCCTCTTGCCCTTCAGGCTCCGGGTTTGGGCTGTCACTGCTATTTTCCATTGCTAAGACCTCTTCTCCGTTAAAAATTGTGTTTCAGCGGTACTGGTCCGGAACGTGGACTTACCTGCAGGTTAAATCCGAATCAAGTATGGAACAGGCTGACCTTTTTGTAAATGCCAATTAAACCCGAATTTGATCCTTATTGACCTGTTTTGACTCCCATATGATGATTAGTTCCCGGTATTATCCTTTTTCCCGCATTATTGCTGTTTTTTCATCCTTTCCAGCACGGAATCCATGATCATGCCTATCAGTTCCCTGTATGATATCCCGTAATATTTGCAAATAAACGGGAGGTCGGATCGAATGGGGTTCAGCCCGGCCAGGGGATTTACCTCCAGGAAGGAAAGCCGTCCGTCAGCATCCATGCGGAAATCCATGCGGCCGCAATCCCGGCAGCCCAGGCCTCTCCAGGCCTTCAGAGCCAGTTTTCCGCACTGTGCGAGCAGCCGGTCATCAACCTTTCTGTATTCTACCCTCTCCTCGAAGTACTCCTTGTTCTCCCAGGAATAGATGGCATCATCCGAATTATCCCTTATCAGCACCTCTATGGCTCCAAGAACCCTGGCCGATTTCCCGGTCCCGATAATACCCACGGTGAACTCCCTGCCCGGCAGGAACTCCTCCACCAGCACAGGCTGTTTGAACTTTTCCAGGAGTTCTCCGCAAACGCGTTTCAGATCGGCCTTGTTTTCAATCAGGGAGGCAGAACCGACCCCCTTGCTGGTCCCCTCGGCAACAGGTTTTGCGAAAAGCGGGAATGGCAGATCCAGGTTATCGGTGTCCTCCTCGCATTCAACCACCGCAAAATCCGGGGTGGGAATGCCCAGATCCCTGACAATCCTCTTTGTCAGCGCCTTATTAAGCGCCAAGGCCAGAATTGCCGGATCGGAAAAGGTGCAGGGGATTCCATAGGCTTCCAGGAGGGCTGGTACCTGCGCTTCACGACCCATGCCGTACACGCCTTCGCAGATATTGAAAACCAGGTCCCACCTTCTGCCCTCTGACAGCATTCTGACAAGCGCCTTTATATTTCCTATCCTCTCGGTTTCATAACCCAGTTCATTTAGGGTTGATTCAATTCCGGATATGGTTTCCGCACGGTCAAATTCAGCGGCTTCCTCCATGCTGAATCCCTCCGCGAGGTAATCATCCATCAGATCATAGGCCAGTCCGACTTTCATTTCCACGCGCTCCTTTGCAAACCATGAAACATGGCATTATAATCAGTGGTATACATCCAATCTACATCTCCATATCCGTGTTTTCTATGTGCATTTGCGCATATTTAAGACCTATGGGGAGGATTTTTTGGTCAATTTTGCAGGAAGACCGGAAAATCGGTCCCTGATGGGAAAAACGCCTCATTGATTTTTGCTCGGGAGTGCTGTATAATCGCTATGTCGGGATTTTAGCTCAGCTGGGAGAGCACTACACTCACATTGTAGGGGTCACTGGTTCGAGTCCAGTAAGTCCCACCAAAAACCCCCGGAACGGTTGTTCCGGGGGTTTGCTCATATCCGGTGTTGTTCGGGCCGTGTCCAAAAGTGTACGGACCGCTCCTTATGCCACCCTGAACCTGCTTATGGAATCGCTGAGCACTTTTGCGATATCTTCAAGCTGCTGCGCATATTTTGACAGTTCCTCAATTCCTGCAAGCTGCTCCTGGGATGACGCGGTCATCTCCTGTGTAGATGCGGCGATTTGCTGGGATACTGCGTTGATGTTCTGTATCGCAAACATCGCTTCGTCTTTGTAGCTCTCCATATCGGCGACGCCGCTTAAGATATTTTCGACCTTGCCGGCAAGCTGTTCCATGGAAGCAGATATCCTGCTGAATGCTTCCGAAGTGTCCGCCACCGCTTTATTCTGCGATTCGATGATATCATTGGCTGAAAGGGCCCTTTTTGCCACTAGGGCAGTCTGGTTACGGTTGTCCCTGATAATTCTGTCTATCTCTCTTGTGGCTGATACCGTCTGCTCTGCCAACTTTCTGATCTCGTCGGCTACGACCGCGAAACCTCTGCCGGCATCCCCCGCCCGGGCAGCTTCAATAGCCGCGTTCAGGGCAAGCAGGTTGGTTTGGTCGGAAATCCTGTCTATAACCTCTATGATATTGCCAATGGACTCCGAGTTTTCATCCAGGGTCTGGATATCAGAGATGATACCCTGCGTAATTTCAGTGCTTTCCCTTGCTGCCTCTTCAAGATTCCTCACCCTGGACAGGCCAAGCTTTGTAAGGCGGGCTGTATCAGCGGTAAACTCGCCTATTTCCCTGGCATGCTCTGAAACGGCATTGATCCTCTCTCCCAGACCCTCCATTTTCTTATTGCACTGATCAGCCTCATTAGCCTGATTCGCCGCCCCGCCAGCTATTTCCTCCACAGTCCTGGCGAACTCACGGGCAGTCATTGCAGCCTTTCTGGATGTGGCAGCTATGGTTCCGGCTGATTCATTAACATTCATGGCTGATTCCGAGGATTTGCCAATCATGCCCCTCATATTTTCCAGCATGCGGTTGAACGCTCTCGCCAGAATGCCGAACTCGTCCCTCCTCACCCTTGCGTAACTGACGGTCAGGTCACCTTCGGCAGCCTTGTTCGACACCTCAATGATGGCTCTCACGGCATTCCCCATGATTATGGCCAGGAAAAGACCGATCGCAATTGCAAACACCACACCCAGAATAGTGGCTATAATGGTTAGCAAACGTATGCTGGAAGCCATATCCGAGAAGTTGGATGTTGGGGCAAGCCCGGCAAGCACATACCCTGTTTCTCCTATTTTGTTGTACAAAGCCAGGTAATCATCGTGTTTGTACTTTACTATGCCGGATCCGGTCGTTTCTTTACCGGAAACGATTTCAGAATAAAGGCCCGTGTTTATCAGCTGGTTTTCCGGTACCGATGTGTCCAGTTCCCGGTTCTCCCCGTCCTGCATGCGATAGGCAATATCCCTTTTGTCCGGGCTTATCAGGTGCAATTCGCTATTTTGCCCCAGGTTGATATCTTCAATGGCCTCGGATATCAGACCGGGCTTTATGGTGATGGCGATTATGCCTTTCGCTTCCGGAGAATAGGGATCTTTAATAAGTCTTACCAAGGCCATCGAGTAGGACGGTATATCCGATATCTGTCCTTCGAGTTCATAAAGGGAACCGATCCAGGATGGGACTCCGTTTTTGTTCTTTGCCAGAACCATCAGATGCCCTCCCTCTATGTTTGTAAGGGCATTTTTGTTAACCTTCCTGTCGGTGGCAGATATCGGCCTTTTGCCGTCAAGGAGTATGATGATATCGTCAATGAAAGCGTTTTTCCTTTTTACGTCCTTGACGAAGGCGTCAACCCCGGTATAGTTGACAATATCGTCATCCCTCGATGTGATATGTTTTATAAAGACGTCGCTCATCACAATCTGGTTGCAGTCGGCGGCAATGTTCGAGAGGGATAGCTCCAAGTATTTGCCGGTCTGTTGCATGGTCCCGGAAATAGAGTTTTCAGCTGTCTCCCTGATGGATTTGAATGCGCTGTTATATGAGAAAAGGCCGAGGAATAGGATGGGGATGATCATGACAGCGACAGCTGCAATGAGTTTGGTCCTTATGCTGTAAAACCAGTTTGAAGGACCCTTTCCAATTCTGCTGAAAAGTTCGCGTATGGCTTTGAAGAACTTCAATGTAAGTCAACCCGCTTTCTGTTAACTTGTGTTGCCTTTGTTTATGCAGCCTTTTGAGCAAATTAAAACAGATTTTCTTTACCACCGGTTTTGTATTTTTAATCAAAGTTTTTGTTTTTTATGACCATTTCCGGAAGACTGTTTCCTGACAAGACAGCCCGGACAACCTTATCATGGTTTACCCATGCGGTTTTCCGGGCTGCCGGTTTACAACGGGACTCTGCCCAATCTGTTGGTATTAAGTTATATGAATAACAGCAGGCTGACTGCCATGACCAGCATACCTGCCACCAGGCCATAGATGGAAAGGTGGGCTTCCCCGTACTCACGGGCTGTGGGCAGAAGCTCGTCAAGGGAAATAAAGACCATGATGCCGGCAACGGCTGCAAACAGGATCCCGTAGACCACATCGTTGAAGAACCGGTACAGTATGGAGTAGCCTATGATGGCGCCTACCGGTTCGGACAGACCCGACAGGAACGAAAGTACAAACGCTTTTTTCCTGTTGTCGGTGGCATAATAGACGGGCACCGATACCGCTATCCCCTCGGGGATGTTGTGAATGGCAATGGCAACTGCAATGGCTATTCCAAGGGTGGGATCCTTGATGGCCGATGTAAAGGTCGCAAGGCCTTCAGGGAAGTTATGGATTGCGATGGCCAAAGCGGTGAACGTGCCAATCCTCATCAGGTTTCCCTCGCATTTTGCCTTCATACCAGGGTCCAGGTCTTCGATCATGCGGCATTCATGGGGGTTTTCAACCGAGGGGACCAGCTTGTCTATCACGGTAATCAAAAGGATACCGCCAAAGAATGCCGCCACGGTTACCCATGATCCCGCCTTGACCCCCAGTGCGCCGACCAGTGAATCCTTCGCCTTGGTAAAGATTTCCGTCATGGATACATAGATCATAACGCCGGCAGAAAAACCGAGGGCTACCGACAGGAATCTGGTATTTGTCCTTTTGGCAAAGAAGGCCAGGGCGCTTCCTATACCCGTGGACAGACCGGCAAAAAGGGTTAAACCAAAAGCAAACAACAAATTGTTCCAGCCGAGATCCATAGATTCCACCTCCGAAGCATCAACATACAGGCCGAACGGCTGAATGAAGGAAAGTTCTGTGCTGAAAAGCAAATCGTCGCCTGGTATCAGTCGGATCAGGCCCTGCCCACAGAATACTCGGACAGGAGCCTGTCCTTGGTTTCCCAAAGAGGTTTTGACAGGTCCACATAATACTTGTGGGGATTCTCAAACCTCTTTACTTCATCCCAAAGGGAGTCCACCTGCTCCATGCAGTATTTTCTTATCTCATCAAGGGGTGGGGTTTCGTATACGCATTCGCCCTTTACGAAAATAGGTGTCAGAAGTTTCCTTGCCCGGAAGTTGACAAGGGTCTTGCGCTTCCAGGTAAAGTCCGGGTCAAATATCTCGTAGGGCCCTGTATCATCGATGACCTCGTCATGGTGGGTAATAACATCGGCCAGGGCTTTGCCGCTGTCCCTGTCATACAGGCGCCAAACCTGCTTGAATCCGGGATTTGTTATCTTCTCTATGTTTTCGCTAACCTTGATCTTGGGTATAATCCTGTCCCCGTCGGCGATGGCCACAAGTTTGTATACCCCTCCGAATACCGGCTCCGAGCGTGATGTGATCAGGCGTTCCCCAACCCCGAACTGGTCCACCTTTGCCCCCTGGATCAGGATGTCATGTATAATGTATTCATCTAATGCGTTGGACGCGATAATCTTGCAGTCCGGGAAGCCGGCCTCATCCAGCATCTTTCTGGCTGCCCTTGAAAGATAGGTGATGTCGCCCGAGTCGATGCGTATTCCTTTGGGCCGGTATCCCATGGGCACGACCACCTCGTTGAATGTTCGTATGGCATTGGGAACACCGGATTTCAGGACATTATAGGTATCCACCAGAAGCACGCAGTTGTCAGGATATATCCTGGCATATGCCCTGAAGGCCTCCAGTTCCGAGTCAAACATCTGTACCCAGCTGTGGGCCATGGTCCCCATGGCAGGAATATTGAAATCCCTCTCGCAGATGGTGCAGGAAGTCCCGACACATCCCCCTATATAGGCTGCCCTGGCTCCATAAATGGCGCCGTCGTATCCCTGGGCCCTTCTTGAGCCAAACTCCATTACCGCACGCCCTTTGGCAGCACGCATGATCCGGTTGGCCTTGGTGGCTATCAGCGACTGGTGGTTGATGGTTAACAGCACCATTGTTTCGACGAGCTGTGCCTGGATCACAGGACCTTTCACCGTAACTATGGGTTCGCCGGGGAATATGGGCGTACCTTCGGGTATTGCCCATACGTCACAGCAAAACCTGAAATTTTTCAGGTAATCCAGGAACTCCTCGCTGAAATCTTTCTCCCTGAGAAATGCAATATCCTCGTCATTGAACTTGAGATTCTTCAGGTAAGCAATCAGTTGCTCAACGCCGGCCATTATGGCGAAACCGCCCTTATCCGGAACCTTTCTGAAAAACATGTCGAAGACGGCAGTTTTATCCCCGAGGCCGTTCTGAAAATATCCATTGGCCATGGTGAGTTCGTAGAAATCGGTTAACATTGTAAGGTTGATACTATCCAGCATCCTGTCCATTTAAAGCGCCTCTTTTCTTTTTTATATGTCCTCAAATCTTTCAGCAACTTCAACGCCACTACTTAGCATACCATACAAAGCCATATAATTCATCCCGTTAATCATTTCAACAACAAGCGCCGTTTATCCGGGTTCCGGTTCGAGATATTCAGAGAAGGCAGGCTGCCAAGCTGGTCATAAGTCTGTGCCAGCGCTTTTATACTTTTCTCAAGAAATCTTTCCCTGTCAGCGGTCTTCACTTCATATCTCCCCTTCCCTTCCATCCGCCATCTTCAGAATTCGGGACAATAGGTATACAGCTTGGACGGCCTGTGGCCGGCAGCCGTTTTGTAACGGTTGGTTTCCTTGACCCTGTTGGCTATCTTCCTTCTGAAGTTGGCCTTAAGGAGTTCCTTGTCCAG
Organism: Clostridiaceae bacterium; assembly: GCA_012719645.1. Lineage (GTDB taxonomy): Bacteria > Bacillota > Clostridia > DSM-8532 > DSM-8532 > Thermoclostridium_A. The sequence continues at coordinate 14,386 of JAAXZX010000098.1, read as the reverse complement.
TATTACTTCATAAACCTGCTGAAGCTCGGTCAGCGTAAAATACTGCGGCATGAGGCTGAAGGCGATATCGGTATACTCAACCTTGTTTCTGAGCCTTTCTATACCATAGGCGATGATCCTTGCGTGATCGAAGGCTATTCCGCCCGGGTCCTCAATGGAGGTTTCCCAGCGGCCCAGCTTTCCCTCGGATATCAGGGTATGCCTGAGCACTGCAGAAAGGGTTTCGTTTCCATGTCGGAGCGTCAGCCTGCTGAAGCGCTCAATGGCCCTGTTCTCGCCATCCACGGTCTTCTGTTCCCTGAATACCCTGTAGGTTACAGTGAACCAGCAGGCATCATCGGCGTCGTCGCTGGCCTTAATGTTAAGACCGGAACTGTCGGCCAGTGAAAGGTAGGATGTGCTGATTACCCTTGTCCTGGGATCCCTGCGCGGATCGCCCCATGTATACAGCTGCTCGAGATACACGTTTTCTATGCCGGTTTCCTCCTTGAGTTCACGGTATGCGGCCTCCTCCAGGCTCTCGTCCATCTTTACGAATCCGCCCGGAAGGGCCCACTGCCCAATGCAGGGATGTTCCGCCCTCTTGATCATCAGGAGCTTCAGCGCCTTTTCCGGAAGCTTTCTGTAATTGCCGCTCTCCACGTCGGTTACCGTGAAGATGAGCATATCTACCGTTACGGAAGGCCTTTCATACTTCCCGGGGTCATACTGTGCCAGGAATTCCTCTTCGGTAAGTCCCATCCTGTCCCGAACCTTGTCATTCATATGTTCCTGTTCCTTTCACTAATATTGTTGTTTTGATAATATCAATATGTTATTATCATTATAGGCCCATTGGTTGCTTCGGTCAACAGTCATATGAAAAAGAATGCTTTTTCGTATGCAGATACCATGACACAGCCATGGGGAGGCTGCCGCATGAAGCTATATGAATTAATGGCATTAAATGATATAATTATGGTAATATCAGTCATTACAGATTTGCATTCATACCTGCAGGAGGCCATTATGAAACGTTTTACAGCTCTGTTACTCACTTTCCTGATCCTGCTGCCATTTGCGGGATGCGGCTCTGCCAGCGATACCCTCAACAGTCCGGATACTTCTCCGGCAATTTCCGAAGATACGGCTTCGGTGCAACCAAAGGATGACACCGATAAAAACGATCCGGCGGCAACCGATGTTCCCGGCGACAGGATCATCAATATATATTGTCAATCAGATGAACTGTACTGGATTGCCATGAGGTATAAGGAGCTTCATCCGGAATTTCCATACGATATAAGGCTGTATAGTTTTGCCACAGCGGACGTAGATTTTCATGTCGCTCTTAACGAAGCCCTTGAAGCCGGCGGCTCGCGAATGCCCGATATTTACTGTATCGAAAGCGGCCATGTGATGGAATACATCCATGGGGACATGGCCATGTATGCAACGCCGTACAGGGACCTCGGCATTGATGTTGAAAGCCTCGCAAAGGAAGCCGATATCCCCCGGTATGTCATTGACATGGGCTCAAACGCTGATGGCCAGGTGGTCGCCTTAAGCTACCAGGGAACCGGCAGCGCTTTCATATATCGCCGCTCCATAGCGAAGACAGTCTGGGGAACCGATGATCCCGAAATAATCAGGGACAAAATTGGTCCGGGCTGGGACAGGTTCCTCGAAGCGGCAGCCGATCTTAAAGTTAGGGGATATGTCATGGTATCGGGATATGACGATCTCTGGTTCCCCATGGCAGCCAGTGCTGAAAATCCATGGATCGTAGATGGCAAACTCCATATTGATTCCTATCGTGAAGCCTTTCTTGACCTTGCAAAACAGTTCCATGACAGAGGATATACCAACAATACAACAACCTGGTTAACTGAATGGTATGACGGTATGAAAGATACCGGGCCCAAGAAAGTCTTCGGATACTTCGGACCGTCATGGATGGTGAACTATGTCATAACTAATAACTGCGGCGGCAAACAGCCCGGTGAAGGAACCTACGGCGACTGGGCCGTCTGCGAGCCGCCGGCCGGCTTTTTCTGGGGTGGCTTCTGGGTTTTTGTAAATAAGAATTCGGAACACAAGGAAGTTCTTGGCGACCTGATCAGGTGGATCACCCTTGACAGTTCCGAGACGGGTCTTCAGTATTCCTGGGCCAGTGGCACCTACGATAATGGCCGGGTGCAGGATGCAGTAACATCCGGGATGGTCATGAGGAATGTCTCAGGGAAAAGCGATTTTTTAGGCGGCCAGGATATGTTTGAAGTGTTCGACAGGGCAGCGAAGCTCGCAAATGGAAAGAACAGAACCATGTATGATGAATTAATTAATTATTTTTGGCTTGCTGCCGCCCGTGAGCACGCTGAAGGCGGGAAGTCAAAAGAGCAGGTTATTGCAGAGTTCAAACAGAAAGTAAAGGAGCAACTGGACATCATAGTAGAATAGTTTAGGGAGGGGCCGCTATGAAACGCATTGCAGCTTTGCTCCTCATTTTCCTTATTATGCTCCCGGTTGCGGGATGCGGTTCTGATATTGATACCCGGAACAGCACCGATACCAGCCCGGGCGCTTCTCCTGCTGTCTGCGAAGATACGGCCGTACAGCGGCCGACGGCCGAAACCGATAATAACGGTCCGGCAGCAACCGATGCTCCCGGTAAAAAACGGGTGATCAACGCCTACTGTTGCACAATGGAAGAGTATAAAATCATGGAGAGGTATAGGGAACTCCATCCGGAACTCTCCTTCGAAATACATCTTCTTGATACCATTGACATCAGTTATTACGGAGCTCTCAACGATGCCCTCGAGGCCGGCGGCAAAGACATGCCTGATATTTACACTGTCGACAGTGAATACGTGAAAGTTTACACCCGTGGAAAGATGGCCAAGTATGCGGCACCCTATAAGGATCTTGGCATCGATGTTGATACCCTCCTGAAAGAGGCCGATATTTACCAGTATGTAGTTGCACAAACGCCGATGGCCAGTTGGTCGCCTTAAGCTACGAGGGAACGGGAGCCGCTTTCATCTACCGCCGCTCCATCGCCAGGGATGTCTGGGGTACCGACGATCCCGAGATTATCAGGGACAAGATAGGACCGGGCTGGGACAGGTTCCTGGAAGCGGCAGCCGACCTGAGAGCCAGGGGATACAGTATTGTATCGGGATATGATGAGGTGTGGACTCCTATAAGAAACAGCGCTGAAATACCGTGGGTCGACGACGGAAAACTTGTAATCGACCCGGAGTATGAAGCCTTTCTTGACCTTGCAAAAACGCTCCATGGCAACCGATACACCAACGGCACAAGAGGCTGGACCGACGCCTGGTACATGGATATGAGGGATGAAGGCCCCAGGAAAGTCTTCGGATACTTCGGACCGTCATGGATGGTGAACTATATCATAACTGGTAACTGCGGCGGCGAAAAGCCCGGTGAAGGAACCTACGGCGACTGGGCCGTATGCGACCCGCCGGTCGGCTTCTTCTGGGGCGGTATCTGGTTCTTTGTGAATAAGGATTCGGAGTATAAAGAGGAACTTGGCGATTTGATCAGGTGGATTACCCTTGACAGTTCCGAAGAAGGTTTTCAGTATTCCATGGCCAATGGAACCTTCTTCGATGATGGGGTCCGGCCGGCCGCCGCATCGGGGACGGTCATGAGGAATGTCTCCGGTGAATCTGATTTTTTAGGCGGCCAGGATATGTTTGAGGCATTCGACAGGGCAGCGAGGCTTGCAAATGAAAACTACATATCCCGGTATGATATAGCAATCAGCCATTACTGGCTTGATGCAGCCCGTGCGTACGCTGAAGGCGGAAAGTCAAAAGAACAGGTTATTGCAGGTTTTAAACAGAAATTTGAGGACCTGATGGACATTATCGCGCTCCAGGAGGAGTAGCTATGAAACGTCTTGCAGCATTGTTATTAAGCTTCCTGGTCATTATACCTTTTATAATGGCAGGATGCGGCACGTCCGGCGGTATCACGGGAAGTCCGGATGTTACTCCCGCTGTGTCCGCGGAGGTTACGCCAACTCCCTCGGAAGATGCTGCGGAACAGGATGCGGCAAACACGCCTGTGCCCAAAAAGGGCGTCATCCATGTATATAGTTTATATAATTATGAGATAATCAGTAAATTCATTGAACACCATCCCGACTTCCCATATGAAATCAAAATGCATCTTTTTGCAACTGCCGAAATTGATTTTAACAAGCATCTTGTCGAACAGCTTGATTCCGGGGGTGAAGATGCGCCTGATATATACCTTATTGAAATCACAGATGTATATAAATACTCCAAAGGGGACGCCGCCCGCTATGCGGCGCCATACAAGGATCTTGGAATTGACGTGGATAACCTTGTAAAAGAGGCGGATATTCCCCAATACGTCATCGATGTTGGCGCCAATCCGGAAGGCCGGATCGTTGGCCTTACATATCATGGAACCGGCGGCGCTTTCATATACCGCCGCTCCATCGCAAAAGAGGTCTGGGGAACCGACGATCCCGAAATCATTCAGAGCAAAATTGGTCCGGGCTGGGAGAAGTTTCTTGATGCGGCAGCCGACCTTAAGGAAAAGGGATATGGCATCGTATCGGGATATGACGATATCTGGAAGGCTGTAGAAAACAGCGCCGAAGTTCCCTGGGTCGTCGATGGCAGGCTCGTCATAGGCCCCAGGCGCGAAGCCTTCCTGGACCTGGCAAAACAGCTTCATGACAACCGATATACCAATAATACAAGCAGCTGGACCGATGAATGGTATGCTGATATGAGGGACGAGGGCCAGAAGAAAATCTTTGGTTTTCTCGGACCGTCGTGGTTTGTGGAGTTTATTATTAGAAACAACTGCGGAGGTAAAGAGCCCGGTGAGGGAACCTATGGCGACTGGGCTGTATGCGAGCCTCCCGCAGGCTTCTTCTGGGGCGGTACCTGGGTTTTTGCAAGTAAAAACACCCGGCACAAAGATGCCGTTGGCTATATCATCAAGTGGATAACACTGGACAGCTCAGATACCGGTTTACAGTATTTATGGGCCACCGGGGCTATTGACGGGCGCCGGGAGGCGGCGGCATCGGGCACCGTCATGAGAAAATGCCCGGCTCAATTGGACATCCTTGGCTGCCAGGACATGTTTGAAGTATATGACAGGTGTGCCAGGCTTGCAAAGGGTAACAACATAACCGAATACGACGCTTGGATCAATTCCGTTTGGCTTGATGAGGTTTGCGAGTATGTCGAAGGCAGAAAAACCAGGGAGCAGGCCATCTCGGATTTCAAGCAGAAAGTGAAATCCGAATTACCGGATATCATCGTTGAATAGGTTGTAAGTTAACGCACTGATGATCCCGTAACACAAATATCCCGGGCTCTGAAAAGCAGTCAGAGCACGGGTTTTTTGTTTCCTGGCAAATCCTACGACTTTATTATCACTCGTGTAAACGGGCACAGTAACGGATCACTGCAAAACGGCAGCAGTGCCTGTAACGGACTTGTCCAACAAAACATAAAATATAGCATCAATACAATAACGGAGGTATCTTATGGCACTAAGACCCTTTATTGACCCGCTTCCCATACCCAGGGTGCTGCAGCCTTTGGAAAGGTGTAAAGATAAAACATACTACGAAGTGAGGATGAAAGAATTCTTCCACCAGTTTCACAGCCAACTTTCCCCAGCCAGGGTCTGGGGCTATGAAGGCCAGGTCCCCGGCCCTATCATTGAAGTGGAGGAGGGCGAAAGCACCCATGTACTCTGGATAAACGATTTGCCGGATAAACATTTCCTGCCCATCGACAGGACGCTCCACGCCTCCGGTCATAACATGCCCGAAGTGCGTACCGTGGTACACCTTCATGGGGCATTGGTGGAGCCCGAAAGCGACGGGTACCCGGATGCCTGGTATACCAATAACTTTGGAAAATGCGGACCGCGTTTTTCGCAAAAGGTTTACAGGTATCCCAACAAGCAGCGCCCCACCATGTTATGGTACCATGACCATGCCCTTGGCATAACCCGCCTCAACGTTTATGCCGGGCTTGCCGGACTGTATATCATACGGAACGAGGAGGAACGCTCGCTGAACCTTCCGTCGGGTGTTTACGAAATACCCCTGGTAATACAGGACAAGAGCTTCAATAACGACGGATCATTATTCTATCCCTCAAATGTGCAGGATCCTCCTCCCGACTTCCCCGACGTCTCCATTACGCCCGGTTTTGCAGGAAACGTCATCACCGTGAACGGAAAGGCCTGGCCTTACCTTGAAGTGGAGCCGAGAAAATATCGCTTCCGCGTCCTCAACGGCTCCAATGAAAGGTTCTACCGCATGAAGCTCGATTCAGGCCAGCAGTTCATACAGATCGGATCTGACGGCGGGCTTCTCCAGCGGCCTTACATAACCGATGAAATCGTAATTGGTCCCGCGGAGCGCTGCGATCTGATCATCAACTTCTCAAACCAGACCGTCGGCGCCGCCATCACGCTTCTGAACACGGCCAGGACTCCCTTTGACTTCGGTGCGGAGCCCGATCCGCTCACAGACGGAAGGATCATGCAATTCAGAGTGGTTGAAAGGACATCCGATGATACCAGTACGGTTCCCCAGTTTTTAAGCCGCATACCCAGGATGAGCGAATTCGACGCTGTCAGGACAAGGGATATTACCTTTAATGTCACGACAGACCAGTTCAACCGTCTCATGTTCCTGCTTAACAATCATGAGTATATGGACGGAGTTTCCGAAAGCCCTGCCGTAGGCGAAACAGAATGCTGGAGGCTCATCAATCCCGGTCTGGGAGTCCATCCGTTCCACATTCACCAGATCCAGTTCCAGGTTCTTGACAGGATTCCTTTTGATACAGTGGCCTATGCCCAGACAGGGAGTATCAGGTACACCGGGGAACCCGAGCTGCCCCATCCCGGCGACAGGGGCTGGAAGGATACGGTCCAGGCCCATCCCGGTTATGTTACCCGCCTGTTGGTGCGTTTTGGCCCCTATGCCGGAAGGTATGTGTATCACTGTCATATCCTTGAACACGAAGACTACGACATGATGCGCCCCTTTGACGTAGTTGCCCCCCGTAAATGCCCTCCCTGCGGGGATGCATTCAAATAGCCGGAACTGTTGGAAAGCGGTTTGGCAGCGGCAAAAAAAGAGATGCAGAGTCTCGGTGGAGTCAACGCATCTCTTTCTATAATGTATGTGGACTGCTAACAGATATATACCCATATATATGCCTGTTTCAAAACCACGTAAGCACTAAAATTTTTAACGTATCAGCAATCGCTTCATGTTATCGCGCACAGACCCCTTATTAATCCTCACCTCCGGCATCCCACATCATTCTACCCTTTAGCATCCCACATCATTCGAACCTCTGACATCCCACATCTTACCTCTATTATGTGAACAGGTCTATGAGCTTCTGCCAGAAGCTTTTCTTCACGGTGTTATTCACTGGGGTTTCCTTCGCATTTTCAGGCACTTTTATGGCAGGGGTCCTGATAACAAACTGGACTGAGCTTGCCATGCCTTTTCCGGGAGCGACAAAGGATACGACCTCTACGTCCTTGTCTTCCCGTCCGATCATTTCAGAAACAGCGTCATAAACGGCATCTGTCCCTTCCTTTATGGCAAGTGCGCCGTCAACCAGTTCCTGGGCATGGCCGGGAAGCTCTTTCACGTTCTCGTTCAATCCGGCCATCCCCGCATCAAGGGCAGACAACCCTTCAGAAAACTGCTTCCCTCCTTCCGTCAGGACTGCTATTCCCTGCTGAAGTTCGTCCGACGCCTGGGCAAGGGCCGCAATGCCCTGGTCAAACCCCCTGTACTCCTCCGACAGTTTCGACACGCCCTGGGTATACTGGGAAAGGGCGCCATTTAAAGCGGAAAGATTCTGGTAGATCTGTTCGAGCCCTGCAATCTGCTCGAGCATGGACTTAGCCATGCTCCCTGCCTGGTAGTATGGGCTGTTCGGGATTGCCGCATATTGAGCCAGCATGCGGAGTTGCTCCTTCTCTGCCTCCCCCGGCAGCTGGGCCAGGATACCCTGTGCCAGTTGCTGATAACCTGTCAGGATTGGTTCCCCGCCTGCGGCAATCTCCGAAAGCCCGTTCCTTATGCCCCCCGAACCGAGGGAAACGCGATCCAGGGAATCGTCAAACTGCCTGAAGCCTTGGTAAAAACTCTCCATACCCTTTTGCAGTTCTTTGCCCCCCGCGGACAAATCCTTCAGACCTGAAGACAGTTGGCTCACACCGTCCGACAAATCCACAAGACCGCTTTTAAATGCCTTTGCCCCATCAACCCAGTCCTCCATGCCCTGGCTCAGTTCCCTGAAGCCGTCAACCAGGTCCCCGGAAGACAGGACACTGCCATAATCGACAGCCGATATGCCGATATTGATGCTGTCCATTTCAAAGTCCCTGACATCCAGAACCAGGCGGTAGTTCCCTGATGATCCCGGAAGAATGGTATATGCCAGGGTATTGGTGCTTCCGGCTATAACCCGGGTGGCGCCATCAGCGGAAACGATGGCTGCCCGGTTAAGGTTTACGGGAACCTGTATCTGCAGGGCAAATTTCTCCCTGAAATAATCAGGCGCAGAGTCATTGGGCGTAACAGACAGATCAATCTCCACCCTTCCGCTCCTTCCGGCGAGATCCTTAGCCTCCACCCTGTTTCCGTCAAGGTAGTAATCGATTTTGAAGGTCCAGGGCAACTGTGCTTCGGCAGGTTCACCCTGGTAATAGAAATCCCCGTAGGACTCCTTAAGCTCCCAGGTTATTCTGTCACCCTCTATCGTTGGCTGTATGCCATCGCTCAGGCTTTTGACATCTTTATAATTACCGAAATCAACATATCTGCCGTCCTCGGACACCCTGGTATGGTTGACCACGTAAACCGAGCGCAGCGACCCGTCCTCATTCAACAGGGCATACACCGTTTCATCCTTTATGACGGGTTTGCTCCCGTCTCCAGGGTTGATCCACAGGCTCCCTGACGAACCTGATGCTCCGGCGGGTACGCCGCCGCCGGCCCAAAACCCCGCTGCTGTCAGGGCGGCCATCATAGCAATAACCATCATAACCGCTGCCGCGATAATTGTTTTGTTCCTTATTCTCATGGGGATTGTTCCTCCTTTATATCAGACTTATCCCTTTCTCTCGATTTGAGGGTTGTTTTCCGTATAACACCGTCAAAAATAATCAGCAGTTGAGGAAGCAGCACGAGCACAAGCACGCAGCTTATTGCCGCGCCCCTTCCCAGCAGAAGAATCATTTCCGAAACTGCCCTGATGGAAGAAGCTATTCCAACGCCCATACAGGCGACAAACAGTATCAGGGCCGATGTGATGACGGACCATCCCGAGTCTGTCAGCGCTTTTACGGCAGATTCCTTCTTGCTGAGGGTCTTCCGGTTTTCCATATACCGGTTGGTCAGCAGGATGGCATAGTCAACAGTGGCTCCCAGTTGTATGGCGTTCACCACCAGGTACCCGATGAATGACAGGGTTTCATCCATGAAATATGGCACCGCCATATTGATCCATATGGATGCCTCGATAACCAGTACCAGCAGCACAGGGAGGGACAATGACCGGAAAGTGAAAAGTATGATCAGTCCAACCATGGCTATGGAAATCCAGCTTACCGTTGAGAAGTCCCCGTCCACTACCTGCTTGATATCGGATACACTGCTTGACTGGCCCAGCATGTAATAACCATCGCCATAGAGCTGTCGGGCCATCTGGCTTATCTCATCCACTGCCTGGAGGGTGGGTTCGCTTTCCTCCGGCAGGTCAAGGTTTATGATCATTCGGGTATAATTGTCCGACAAAAAGCTCCTGCGCACGTCATCAGGCAGGATCTCCCTGGGGATGGCCGGATCGGCCAGGGTAACAACAGTCTGAACCGATGTGACATAATCCTTTTCCATCAGTTCATCAGCCAGCCTGACCTCGTCCGGGATGCTCCCGCCCGGCACGAGCAGGACAAGCGGATTGTAATTTCCAAACTTCTCATTTATTCTTTCAAGTTCCTTCCCAAAATCGGAATCCTCGATGGAAAGCATTGAGTTCTCGCCATAAAGGAATGCATTGGCCGACTGGGCGAGGTATGCAGGCACAATAACCATGGCAAGAAGAATGATAACCACTGCCCCGAAACGCACTACACCTTTTCCAAGCTTTGCGAGTGACGGCAGGAAGGATTTATGCCTGGTCCGCTCCAGCAGCCTGTCGGTAAAGAGGGTAACACCGGGCAGCAGGAAAACCACTGTGATGAGGCTCAGGAGAATCCCTTTTACCAGGACTACACCCATATCCAGGCCGATCGTGTAGCGCATGAACATCAGGGCCACAAAACCCGCAACCGTTGTAAGACAGCTTGCCCCGATGGACGAGAAGGAGCTTTTTATAGCCATTTTCATGGCCAGTTCGGCATCCATGCCGTTCTCCTTCTCCTCACGGAATCGATGGAGCAGAAAGATGGCGTAATCCATGGTTATTGCAAACTGGAGAAGGGCTGAACTGGCCTGGGTGATAAAGGATATGCTGGGGAACACCACGTTGGTTCCCATATTGATGATCACCGAAATACCCATGACCATGATATATAGCAATGGTTCAAACCATGAAACCGAGGTCAGAAGCAATATGATGAGTATAACAGGCGCCGCGATGATGGCAGCCGAAACGATCTCCCTTATGGTACTCTCCCGCATGTACTTGGTGGTTACTGCCGATCCTCCGACCGCGCCCCTGTCGCCTAAAATGGCCTGGATCTCGGCTACGGCTTTTCCGGTGTTGAGACTGTAGTCGTCCTCGACAAACTCAACCATGAAGAGGGCTGCGCCATCCTTGTAATAGCTTTCAACCGTCTTTTGGTCCAGGTAATCAAGCGGCTGGTAGATATCAGTCACATCATCCAGCCATATCACCGATTTGACGCCTGCCACCTGTTCCAGGCGCTTTTTGATTTCGGCGGATTCGGTGATGGATACATCCTCAACCATTACGCGGGCTGAACCGGTAAGGGAAAACTCCCTTTCCATGATATCCATAGCCTGGCTTGTTCTCAAATCAGCAGGCAGGTACTTGGCCAGGTTGTAATTTACCTGGACCTCGGGGATAAAGCAGGCACACAGGACCGCAAGCAGAATAAAAACCAGGAATATGGGTTTTCTTCTCTTTACAATGACATCAGCAAGTCTGTCCATAACTATCTCCCAATACTAAACATTAATAAACATTCGTTCATTTTTTCTTCCAAAGACAGGCTATTATGTAACCCATAATAGCCTTTACCAGGTCCGGCCAGTTGTCTTTTAAGTTTTACAGCCGTTTATGCAGGTCCTTGACCAATACTGTTATAGTCTTTTCCATCAGGGCCTCCACCCTGTCGAAATCGTCCCTTAACTCCCTGATGATCAGGTAGAAGCTGTCAACAATGGCATTGGCAATTATTTTGAATATATACGGATCCTTCACCTTCCTGCCGGATGATTGAAGCTGCGCGAGTATATCCTTTTCCAGTCGTCCGGCAATCAGTTCCACCAACCCACTCTTTATATTCTCATACTTCGAATCCTTGCTGTTATGGAACAGTATGTAGATCTCGGCCGTGTACTTCCGATAGATCACCATAATGGCCGAAATGATACCGGATATAAACAGCGGGTCCTCTGCCTCGTTGTACTGGTCAAAGATCGCCCGGGTAATAGCCTGCCATGCCGGATCCATAATATCGTTGAACAGTTCGTCCTTGCTTGGGAAATACCGATATATATTGCCAACGGTGATCCCGGCATTTTTGGCTATAGCCCGCATGGAAGCCTGGGAATAGCTTTTTTTCCCGAATTCCTCCAGCGCGGCCCTCTTTATGGCAGCTTTTACCTCATCCTTCAGATACTGCATTAATAAACTCCTGTTTATTATTGTTTATATTATAGTGCTCTCACTTATCCCCGTCAATATGTTTTGCCGATTTGGATGATTAAATTTCAATTAAAAAGGGAGAAAACATTCTCCCTTTTATACCTGAATCGCAGTATCCGATTTATCTCAGTATTTGCTTCAGAGCGACCTGGCAACCTTGGCCACATTCTCGGCGGTGAACCCGTATCTCTTGAACAGTTCACCGGCCGGGGCGGATTCTCCGAACCTGTCCATGGTGACATAAGCGCCATCAAGGCCCACATATTTGCCCCAGGACACTGAACTTCCCGCTTCAATCGCCACTCTCTTCCTGCAGCCGGACGGCAGAATGCTCTCCTTGTATTCGCTGCTCTGCTTTTCAAATACATCAAGGCAGGGAACGCTTACAACACGCACGGATTTTCCTTCGTCTTCAAGAAGTTTTGCGGCTTCTATCGCAACGCTTACTTCAGATCCGGACGCCATGAGTATGATATCGGGCGATGAGCCATTTTCCTTATGGATGATATATGCGCCCTTCAGCGCCTCCTTTGAGGTGCCATCCAAGACAGGCAGGTTCTGGCGGGACAGCGCAAGAACCGAGGGGGTCTCCTTCTGTGTAAGCGCGCTGAACCATGCAGCCCTTGTTTCCATTTCGTCGGCAGGCCGCCATACATCCATATTGGGCATGCTCCTTAACATTGTGAGCTGTTCAATGGGCTGATGGGTCGGTCCGTCCTCGCCTACGCCTATGCTGTCATGGGTCAGCACAGCGATCTGAGGAATCTTCATAAGGGATGCCAGGCGCAGCATGGGCTTCATGAAGTCCGCGAACACAAGGAAGGTGGCGATATAAGTGCGCAGGCCGCCATGGAGCAGGATGCCGTTGCCAACCGCAGTCATTCCATGTTCGCGCACGCCGAAGTGGATGTTCCTTCCTGCGGGCATATCCTTCGACAGCGAAGCCTCGTCCTTCATAACGGTCTTGTTTGAAGGGCCAAGGTCGGCGCTTCCTCCCACGAGTTCCTTAACAACATCCTTCACATAGTTGATGACGCTGCCTGAGATATTGCGGGTGGCGTTGGCCTTCGTATCCTTTTTCCAGTAATTCTCGTCATTCTCAAGCTTTGCCGCGTTGGAACCGGACATCCAGGCATCCAGTTCAGCCTTTAGCTCAGGATATCTTGCAGAGTACTCCGCGAACATCCTGTTCCATGCATCCTCGGCTGCGGCGCCCTTTTCGGCGATCTTTCCGTAATGCTGGTAAACCTCATCCGGCACATAGAAAGCTTCGTCGTATTTCCAGCCAAGGGTTTCCCTGAGAAGCTTCACGTTTTCCTCACCCAGGGGTTCACCGTGGGCGCTGGCTTTTCCGGCTTTTGCAGGACAGCCGTAACCTATTACGGTGGTTATCTTTATCAGAGATGGCCTGTTTTTCTCTGCCCTGGCTTCTTCTATTGCCCTTCCTATAGCTGCAAGATCAGTGCCGTCAGGAACTTCAATGGTCTGGAAGCCCATGGCTTCAAAGCGCTTTGTCACATCTTCGTGGAAGGCCAGATCGGTACCGCCTTCAATTGTGATCGAGTTGCTGTCATAGAGCACGATCAGCTTGCCAAGGCCAAGGGTACCGGCAAGGGACAGGACCTCGTAGGATATGCCTTCCATCAGGCAGCCGTCGCCGCAAAGGGCATAGGTATAATGATCGAAGATGTTATAACCATCCCGGTTGAACTTGCTCGCAAGGTATCTCTCGGCTATCGCCATTCCTACTGCCATTCCGAGACCAGCTCCCAAAGGACCGGTGGTTGCCTCAACACCGGCGGTATGGCCGTATTCCGGGTGTCCCGGGGTAAGGCTGTCCAGCTGCCTGAACCTCTTCAGTTCTGAAAGGGGCAGATCGTAACCGAACAGGTGCAGCAGCGAGTACAGCATTGCCGATCCGTGGCCGGCGGAGAGGATAAACCTGTCCCTGTTGATCCACTTGGGGTTCTTCGGGTTATGCACCATATGGTTGGCCCAAAGCTCGTAAGCTATGGGGGCCGCTCCCAGGGGGAGTCCCGGATGTCCGGAGTTAGCTTTCTGTACCTGGTCGGCGCTCAGTATCCGTATTGCGTTTACAGCTGTCTGTACGTCCATAATCCTATCTTCCTTTCTTTTTTCTGCCAATATTACCGAGTCTTACGCCGGTTCATGAAACGATCTATGCAGCAGGGCCGTAAAACTACGTTGAAAAGCACCATCTGCTTGTTTTACCAGAACAATTGTAATACAAGTAATGGTGCTTTGTCCACCTTATTTGCCGGGAACAGGGGCATCTTTTTATCCCCTCATTTGAAAAGGTAAATTCCACTCCAAAAAGGTACAAAGCAGAATTTAGTTTTTCAAAAACAGATAAAAAGATATAGTGGAAATAAGTTATGCAAAAAAGATATGATGTTTTTGGGTGGCGCCTCTTTGGGAGGTAT
>JAAXZX010000097.1 GCA_012719645.1 Clostridiaceae bacterium | reverse complement strand
TTTCCATAATTCGCCTCCAAAAGAGGCACCACCTTTGTCCATCATATCTTATTGAAAAACTTAGTTCCACTTTTGCTTTTGAAAAAGTTATTTCTGCATCGTATCCTGAGAGGGGTGGAATTTAACTTTTCAAATGAGGAGAATTTGAAAACCCTGATAAATAAATGATTTCAGGTTTACATTATTCGACAAATGGCATAGAATAGAGAAGTACTTCGCGCCATTGTGCAATATCAGCGATCATGCTTCCTGCGAACAAGGACGCAAAGCCAAATGACTGCCTCGTATGTTACCCTGGCATGGGGCATACAAAGATATAGTCATGGCAACTGGATTGCAGAATTGACGTGGTACGAATGACTTATTAATCTACAGCGAGGTGACCATATGAGAACATGCCCAAATTGCAAATCTGAAAACCAGGATGGAACACGTTTTTGCACCAAGTGCGGCGCACCGCTTGAAGGCGCGGCTGAAGCCAATGACCAAAGGCCTGTCAAAAAGTCATTTCCTGCAGGCAAGATACTGCTGGCTGTTGCCCTGATTCTTGCGGTGGTTTTTATTATCAACACCATCATAGTTGCCGCCAATCCGGCGATGAGGCTGCTGAACGGCCTGGAACGCCTGGGGAAAAAGAATGCTTTTACTGTCACAAGCACCGTATCCGCCAAATACAAGGGCGACGATGACGACCTGAAAGCAATAAACAATGCTTCCATAAAGACCAGCCTGGCGGTGAACCTGGACAAGATGTTCATGGAAGTATCCGGAAGCATCCTGTACGATAACAAATCCATAGCCGATATCGCGGCGGGAGTTGGCGAAAAGGAGCTTTATATTGATCTTAAAAACCTATATGACAAAAAATTCATATATAAACTTGACAGGGATGTTCGTGATGTCATTTCTGAGATGCAGGTTCTGCTCAAATACATAAGACAGGCCAACATCAAGTATGACAAAAAGAAATATGCGAAAGCCATTGCAGATGTCCTGGATGACGAGATCAGGGGCTCCGTCGGAAAGGTGACTGTAACACTGGACGGTGAGAGCCTGATGGAGATATTTGCGGAAGTCTTTGATGTAATGGCTGATGATGAGGTTCTGATGAAATCCTTCAGGGAAAACGCCAGGGATTTGATCAACAGGATCCTGAAGGATAAACATGAGTTTGAAATTCTCTTTTCAGAAGATGATCTTGAAGAACTGCTCGATTACATAGAGGACGAAGACGATTTTGAAACAGCCTGGATGTACGTGATTGAAGAAGCTTCGTACGGTATTGAGTACGCTTTGGATGACCTGGATTATTACTTGTCGCTTGATGATATGCCTGAATTCGACATTACGTTTTCCTTTGGAATGTTCTCAAACAACATTAAGGGTATCCAGGTATCCATGAAAGTGGAGGATGGCTATGACGAGAGCATTACAGTCAATATTGACTCAAGGATCAGTAATAAAGCCTCCTTCACAAAAATAAACAGCAAAAACGCCATTGATATTGAAGAACTGGAGGAAGACCCCTACGAGTTTCTGGATATCGCTGAAGAGATCATAGAAAACCTGGTCGGGAATATCGAGAAGAATAAAAAGCTTACAAATGCCATAGAGGACCTCACTGGCCTGGATGCGGATGAACTTGCCGACCTGATTATGGACGAACTGTTCTGGTGATGCAAGATATATTAAGGCTGTAATCATGAGGCCATCCTCAGCCGGGGATGGCCTTTTTGTTAAACAGAAATGTTCCCGGATTCCCGCCGGCAGCCTTTGATTGTTCCTGGGAGGGATTTGATTTAGTCCTGCATTAAGGATATATCTGCCTCGCAATGAAAATGCTATAAATGCGACCTGCGATTTCATTGGGTCCCTCATAATTCTTTATGGCATATATATCTGTTTTATGTTAAAATTCTATTGGTTTTTCCCCCGGCCATTAAGCCATGGTATCGCCCGCTTCCTGAAGCAGCGCAGAAAATTGAATACCTGGAGGACTGAAATATGTGGAAGATTATTCTGGATGCACTGCCAAGCCTTTTAGGCGGTCTTGCTCTCTTCATATTCGGCATGAACTATATGGGTGAAGGTATTAAAAAGGCAGCCGGTGAAAAATTGCGCCATATACTGAAGATTCTTACCACTAATCCTTTTGTGGGCATGCTGATGGGAATGCTGGTGACCGCCATCATCCAGAGCAGCGCAGCCACAACCGTCATGGTGGTCGGTTTTATAAGCGCCGGTCTCATGACCCTTCACCAGGCTATCGGGGTTATCCTGGGAGCACATATCGGGACCACCATAACAGCCTGGCTTGTTTCCATAAAGATCACTGATTATGCCTTTCATATCCTGGCCATCGGTTTTGTAATCTTTTTCTTCTTTAAGAACCCAAAGATCAAGTATATCGGACAGGTATTGTTCGGATTCGGTGTACTGTTTGCCGGTCTCAATATTATGAGCGTTGCCATGAAACCACTGGCGACGAGCCAGGAAATCCAGGACCTGATGTTAAGCATAAGCCACAACAGAACATTGGGCCTGTTGGTAGGTACCCTGGTTACCGGTGTTGTCCAAAGCAGCAGTGCTGTTATTGCTGTTATCCAGAAGCTGGCCGTTACGCCGACGCCGGAAGGTTTGCCGCTGATACCCCTTACTGCGGCAATACCGCTGGTTTTAGGCAGTAATATTGGCACAACCGTTACAGCCATGCTGGCCTCTGTCGGAGCGAGGCTGAATGCCAAGCGGGCAGCTTTTGTTCATGTAATTACCCAGGTTGTCGGCTCCGTATTATTCCTGTTTTTTGTTCCCCAGGCGGCCTGGGTTATCTACCAGGTAATGGGGACAAGCAACATACCTGCCGACAGCATGGATGTGGCCATCGCCAACTTCCATACCCTGTTCAACCTGGTGAATACTGCGATCATGCTCCCGCTCATACCACTGCTGGAGAAGGCTGTCTGCGCAATATACAAGGGAGACGAACTCGTGGCGGAGAGCACACTTTCCGATATCGATCCCAAGGTATTCAATACACCGTCCATTGCCATGAACCTGGCGGTTAACCAACTGAAGCAGATGAACAAGATTGTCCGGACCATGGTATCCAAGGCAAGGGAATCGATAATTAACAAGGACATGTCAGCCGTCGAAGAAACCTTCAGGCTGGAAGACATCACGGACATGCTGAAGCGCGAGGTGGTGGACTTCCTTTCAAGGATACTGTCCCAAAGCCTTACTCAGGGCCAGTCCATACGCCTGACAGGATTGATGCGTATAGCACATGATATGGAGAAGCTTGGGGACCACTGCAAGGATATCAGTGAAATAGCGCTGAATATGATCAATTCCAGGACAAGCTTTTCCGAATCGGCGGTTAACGAGATCAACGAGGCCTTCGAACATATTGAGAATATTATTTCAGATATGAGGAAAGCTTTTGATGATGGTGATGCTGAGGCTGCCAGGAATGTGATCAGGTTGGAAGAGCAGTTTGACGAACGTGAAAGGCTCCTCAGGGAAAGGCATATTGAGCGTCTTAACAGGGGCGAGTGCAAACCGACAGCAGCCATTAACTTCATTGAGCTGATCCACTATATCGAACGTATTACGGACAACTGCAAGAACGTCGCCCAGGCAGTCCTTGATGACATGAGCCATAAGCTCTTCAGCGAACGTGATCATGACCAGAAACCGCTTGCTGTCGGAAAGACAATATGATCTGCCATTCATTCAGTTTTTTCCATTTATGCTGTTTATACGGCAGTTCCGTTGAGTAAATATATATAGAAAAATAAGGTTGGATTGGACGAAGTACAAGTTTGGTCGGAATATGGAGGTAAAACTATGGGAAGACTGTTCGGAACCGATGGGGTAAGAGGTGTTGCAAATACAGAGCTGACCTGTGAGCTGGCATATAAGCTGGGCAGGGCGGGAGCGTATGTTCTGACGGGCCAGGATGCCCAAAAGCCCAGGATCCTTGTTGGTAAGGACACACGCCGTTCCAGTGACATGCTGGAAAGCGCCCTGGCGGCCGGAATCTGTTCCGCCGGAGCCCAGGCCATACTGGCCGGCGTCATTCCTACGCCGGCGGTAGCATGTTTGGTAAGAAAATACGGCTGTGACGCAGGGGTTGTTATCTCAGCATCCCATAACCCTGCAGAATTCAACGGCATCAAGTTCTTCAACTCGGAAGGGTACAAGCTGCCCGACGAGACAGAGGACAGGATAGAAAGGATCATACTGGATGCCGCGGAGGGGATACCAAGCCCCGAAGGCGACCAGGTGGGCACGGTACATAGACTGGAATCGGCTGTAGAGGATTATGTGGGTTATGCCATACAGACCATAAAAACCGACCTGGCGGGCTTAAGAATCGCCCTGGACTGCGCCAACGGCGCTGCCAGCGTAACATCTCCCGAGGCCATAAAAAGGCTCGGCGCCGAGGTCCTGGTAATCAACAACCAGCCAGACGGCATTAACATCAACAGGGGTTGCGGATCAACCCACCTGGATATGCTGAAAAGATTCACCCTGGAGAACAAATGCCATGTGGGACTGGCATTCGACGGCGATGCCGACAGGGTCCTGGCCGTTGATGAAAACGGGTGCCTGGTTGACGGCGACCATATGATGGCCATTATCGGGCTGGACCTGAAGAATAAAGGGCTTCTTGCACACAATACAATTGTTGCGACGGTCATGAGCAACATGGGCTTCGACGAGATGGCCAGGAACAACGGGCTTAACATAATCAAGGCCCCCGTGGGCGACCGCTATGTCCTGGAGAAGATGCTGGAGGGAGGCTTTGTCCTCGGCGGCGAGCAATCGGGGCATATAATCATGACCATGCACAACACTACCGGAGACGGCCTTATTACAGCCCTCAAGCTGCTCTCTGTCCTCAGGGAATCTGGAAGGAAGCTTTCTGAGCTGAACTCGATTATGAAGGATTACCCCCAGGTCTTAAGGAACGCACGGGTCAGCAACGACAAGAAATACAACTACAGGGAAGATCCTGTGATTGCGGAGCATTGTACAAGGCTCGAACAGGCCTTCCATGGCGAGGGCAGGGTGCTGATCCGCCCGTCGGGCACCGAGCCGCTGGTAAGGGTAATGATCGAGGGAAAGGACCAGGACTATATAACCCGAAAGGCCGAGGAACTGGTAAGGATCATAGAGGAACGCCTGGGATAAATCGCCTGCGGCATGATCCCTACCCATTCTTTTCGCCAAGCAGTTGCAAGGGTTCATGCCTGAGATTCATGGCAATGCTGACCAGGGCATAAAGAAGGGTTGCGGGAATAACCGAGGCCGAAATCAGGGCGCCCCGCCAGATGCCTTCCATCGAGACAGACATCTTCACATATGTATCAGCCGTAGGCCTCCAGTTGCTGTACGATATGTCGAAGGATTCGTTGCTGTCCAGGGGCCTTTGCCTGGCAATAATGTCGGTAAGGAGATAGCCTGCAAGACTCCCGAAGATATAGGCGGCAATGACTATGAGCATGAGGCCTGCCAGCAGCGATAACGCGCAGAGCCTCTTGTTCATACCCAGGGACCGTTCGATGGCGGTCCTCTTTTTTTGCTTGCTGATAAAAAGATGGCAGAACAAAGTGACAACAAGAAGAGTGGCGGCAATTCCAACGGCAAATAAAATTACCGCCGTCTTCTTCATTGCCTCAAGCCCGTCTTTTACCCTCGAGTACCCGTTGTCGTAAAAAACTATTTTAAGATCAGTTATGCCGAGGGCTTCCCACTTGGACAGGAATTCCGGAATATGCCCGTTTGGAATCTGGAAGGAGGTGTTGAATCCCTTCATGCGGCCCGTGCTGATGATATTGTTTTCATCGCTGTTTTTAACCGATTTTTTGGGAATAACCACCGAATTGAATCCCATCTGGTAATCTGAGAGACGGGAGGTTCTCGGGGAGTCAAAGATTCCAACGATTCTGTATACGCTGTCTTCAAACGCAGAATAGCCTTCACCCCTTGCGTTTACCAGCTGGTCATAAATATAGGGAATTGTGTTGCTGAACAATCTGCTCGATGAATTATAGTAATCCGCATAATACAACGGCAAACGCAGTTCGTCCCCCACGTTAAGGCGGTTGTAGACCGCGAAGGTCTTATCAATTAGGCATACCTTTTCGCCGCTTTCGTATTCTTCGGCACTTATATCGCGCCCCTCGACTATCCTTGCATTTCCGCTGTGGAAAGCCACCAGGAGCTTTGTGCTGTCAACCGGTACAACCGGTATGGCGTGTCTCATCCTTTCAATTCCTTCAATAACGGCCAGCCAACGTTTGCCCCTTGGGGTTTCGTAAAAATCGTCTGTCACCTCATCCCATGGCTCGGATACGGGAAGGTCTTCCGGAATACGCTCTCCGTCTTTTGTATACTGGGATGATCGGGTGATAATATAAGGCATATATGTGAATTCATTATTATCCTCGATCAGTGGCCCCGGCAGCAGGCAGGCAATATAGGTTTTTCCTTTATGCAATTGCCAGGGTGTATCGTATTCAACATGGCTCAGGACTATCTCGTCATCACCTACAATCGTGCCGGACAGCACCCTCTTGACTTTTACAGGTATGGGATTTGTGGTTATGCCGTCTTCCAACGGCTCAAATTCGATAACCTGGAAAAATAAATCAAAACGTTTTTCATCTTCGTCTTTAATGTCGACTACATAATCGGGATGGCTCGCTATATATACGGGCCTCCTCTCGGGCTTTATTATGTAGCCTGCGCCCTCGAAATCCAGAACCGATGCCGGGTATGTTTCACCGTATTCTATGTAGCTCTCGATGGAACTTATATCTCCATACCAGGTCGAATATTCATATGTTTCCGGTCCGAATCCCATCGCTATGGGCTTCTGTTCTACCGTGCCTATGGTTATGAAATTTTTTTCTATAAGACCTATATTATTTACAGCAATGAACCACAGGTTGTAACCCAGCAGGAAAAATGCGACAGCCAGCGCGAGCAGCCCAAAGAAAAAGAAAGTTTTTACAGGTGTACGCATCAGTTGTCTTATGCTGTTTGAAACTACCACCGCCGTTCACCCCTTTATATGCGGTCACATTCAAGGAAGCCATCGTTCATGTAATAGATCCTGTCGGCCTGCGCGGCCACGTCATTGTTGTGGGTAACGACAATCACCGTGTAGCCGTGTTCATGGGCAAGTGTCTTAAGCAGGTTTACCACAATTTTTTCGTTTGCTGTATCAAGGTTCCCGGTCGGTTCATCGGCCAGCAGTATCTTGCCGCCGGCGGCCAGGGCGCGCGCGATGGCTACGCGCTGTTGCTCCCCGCCGCTCAGCATCTGCGGGAACTTGTTGTGCTTTGTTTCATCAAGCCCGACTTCAGCCAGCAACTCTGCCGCTTTTTTGCGGGCATCTCGCCTTTTAACCCCCTGGAGTTCCATGGGATACATGACGTTTTCCACTACGGTAAGGAGCGGAAACAGGTTAAAGGATTGATAGATAACCGATGCATCATACTTCCTGTACCGGTTCCGGTCAATTTCGGCCAGTGATTTTCCTTCGAACAGGATCTCACCCGATGTGGGCGTATCCAGACCTGCCAGAAGAGACAGGAAGGTGCTCTTTCCGCTCCCTGAGCGCCCCATGATGGCATAGAATTTTCCCTTTTCGAACGAACAGGTCACGTTTTTCAGGGCGTCAACCTTCTGATACCTGCTCACATATGAATAGCTGACACTGTTGGCTGAAAGAACGGCTTCCATAATACTACCTCACGTTTCATTCCTGATTAGCCCGGTCATGGTATTGAAACGGCTTATCCTTAAGGCGGCCGTCGAAATACCAATCATCAGGCTTGCAAAAAACAGCATGGAGTACAGGAGAGTGTTTATGTTCATCCCGGTCCATGGGGCTGCGCACAGGTTCCCAATAAGACACCCCATAAGGCCAAGAATGGCGTATTCAATTATCATGGTGACGATACAAACCGCAGGACCGGTTCCCAGGGATCTCATGATCGCGATGTCGAGACGCCTGTCCTGGATAAGAAGATACGCCGAGGTATATCCCACAAGCGCTATAATAACGAACATTACCGGGGCGAAGGTGTACAGTATTTTCAGGGTATCCTTTACACGGCTTGCCGACGTGATGAATATCTCATCGCTTACAGAAAGGGAATCTCCCTTGATCGTCCTGCTGCCCTCAGGACTTACGCCCTGCAGGTAGTGATTCCTCATCTCCTCTTTAAACTCGTTAAGCCTCAGGGAATCGCTTACCGTGAAGGATACGGAATCCAGGGTAAACTCACTGCCGTCCCGGGCATGCATATCCTCGGCCCAGCCAAGCGGGCACAGGAGGTCTACTCTCGATAACGAAAAATCGCTGCTGGCCGCGGAAATACTGCCGATTATCCGGAGGCTGCAGTCCGCCAGCCATTCATAGCTGTAAGAATATCCATACTGGTCGAACTGGCGCTTATACAGCTTGATATCTATAGTATCGCCCACGGAGAGGTTATTCCTTTTTAAAAAGCTCTCTCCTGCAAGGCAGGCGGGATCATTACCCAGCAGGAAATCCATATCGGCTCCTTCTTCAAGGATGATCTCCCTTTCTTCATAGTCGGGTATGGCATGTTCCTGGTTTACGCACAGGATCATTACCGTATCCTCGTTACCGTTCGGATCCCCGGTTGGAAACATTGCGGCCATCCGGGTCGTATAGAGCGGATCCTTGACGAATCCCGTGCTTTCAATACTGTCTATAAGATCCTTGCGTATGTACAGCCCCCTCTCAAACGAGCCATCGCCATTCATAATGCGGGCTGTTACAGGAAGCTCACGGGAGAACATCAGGAGTTGTTCCTGGTTGGACTTGATACTGTTAAGATAGATCAGGACAAATACGGCTGCAACCGCGCTTACCAACACCATCAGCGCGCTTTTGACCTTTCGCCGCCACATGTTTCTGATTGCGGATTTAAAACAGAACATAGCTACTGCCTTTCCGGGATTTATATCACCAATCATCCTGATTTGCAGCCCGGTTGCTCAAAAATTTCTGCGTAATACCAGTGGACTTTGGTGTATTCTCACATAGCAATATATAACATTTAATGTTAGTAAATTTATTATATAGTACGTGCTGCCATTGTCAATCAGGGCTTGTATTACCGGGAAGCAGGAGGGACTGGGAAGGATTTTACGGCAGCGTCAGCGTAAATCTTGCAATGGACAGCCGATCCATCGTAAAATAGATGTATGAAATGCGGAATGCGATCTGTCGGAAAGGAGGGCACAAGGTCTTAAGACAGGGCAAAGAGCGCCAGGACAAGTATCGCATGCCATGCGCATAGCGTCTTGTCGACGAGGAGAAGGAGGTTATCGAAAGATTCGGCGGAAACCTTCCGGTGCGCCATCATCGATAAGGCACTACAAATACTGCCGGCGACGGCAGGGACAAAGTGTGCCGGATTGGCCATTCAAGCATTTCAGAACAGGGACCTGCAGGATCAGTGTATCCGCTCCTGGTGTCCCATATCTCATTTTTATCTGACAGGGAACAGTTTTTCTGCTTGCAGGCTTAAGATGCGGGTTTATTCGTGCTATCCGCGTCTGGTATGCCGTATGCTTTGATGCTGTCCTAAACTCACTAAGAATATTGAAAGGAGCATATATATGTGCGGAATAGTTGGCTATGTGGGGAGCAGGGAGGCAACCCCTGTTCTCATGAACGGGCTTAAAAGGCTTGAATACAGGGGATATGACTCGGCGGGCATCGCGATACTCCATGAAGGAAAGATCAAGATGGTCAAGACAAAGGGAAGGTTGGCTGCCCTTGAAGAAAAGCTTAACTCGGTCAACCTGGAGGGATCACTCGGAATAGGGCATACCAGGTGGGCCACCCATGGGGAACCCAGCGACGCCAATTCCCATCCCCATGTTAGCTGCGGCGGAAAGATCGCCGTGGTTCATAACGGCATTATTGAGAACTACATGAAGCTTAAGGATTTTCTCATTTCCAAGGGTTACAACTTTCAATCGGAGACCGACACCGAGGTGGTGGCCAATCTCATTGATTACAACTACAAGGGTGACCTGGTAAAGGCTGTAATGAACACGTTGAATGACATAGAGGGCGCTTATGCCCTTGGAGTCATCTGCACCGATTGTCCGGATGAATTCGTTGCGGCAAGGAAGGACAGCCCGCTTATTGTTGGTCTGGGGGAGGGCGAGAACTACATAGCCTCGGATATCCCGGCCATACTGGAATATACGCGGGACGTGATAATTCTTGAAGACAAGGAAGTCGTGCGCATCTCGGCAGGAAGGGCAGAGATATACAACCTGCTCGGCGAAAAAGTCGAAAGGGAGAGTTTCCATGTGGACTGGGACGTAGCCTCTGCCGAGAAGGGCGGCTACGAGCATTTCATGATGAAGGAGATATGCGAGGAACCTGCCGTTGTGAAAGCAACCATCAGTCCGCGTATCAGGGACGGACAGATTCTGTTTGAGAATTTCAACCTTACCGATGAAATGGTAAAGTCCTGTGAAAAGATCAATATCATAGCCTGCGGGACAGCCTACCATGCCGGAATGGTAGGGAAATACGCAATTGAAAGGCTTGCCCGGATCCCCGTTGAAGCGGACCTGGCCTCAGAGTTCCGGTATCGCGACCCCATGATCAACAGGAACCAGATCACAATTATTATAAGCCAGTCGGGTGAAACCCTGGACACGCTGATGGCCCTCAGGGAAGCCAGGAAAAAGGGGTCGCACGTGGTATCCATCGTCAATGTTGTAGGCAGCTCCATAGCGAGAGAATCCGACGACGTGCTCTATACCTGGGCAGGTCCCGAGATTGCTGTGGCATCCACAAAGGCATATAATACGCAGCTTGCGGTCCTTTACCTTCTTGCCCTGAAATTCGCCCAAATAAGGGGAACTGTGGATGATACAACCATACGCTATTATCTTGACCATCTCATGAACCTTCCCGTACAGATGGAGGAAGTCCTGAGGGAGAAGGAGGAGATACAGCGTTTCGCAGCGGGGCACTACAACGCCAGGAGCATATTCTTTATCGGCAGGAACCTTGATTATGCCCTTTCAATGGAAGGTTCGCTCAAGCTAAAGGAGATATCCTACATACATTCCGAGGCCTATGCCGGTGGGGAACTGAAGCACGGCACCATAGCCCTTATTGAAAACGGTACCCTCGTGATCTGCCCCCTTACCCAGGATATGCTCTTTGAGAAAATGGTGAGCAACATCCGTGAAGTTAAGGCCAGGGGAGCGGTGGTAATGGCCATTACATCCAAAAAGCATGCTCCGGAAGCGGAAAAGGTGGCCGACGCGGTTATCCCCATACCGGACATCGATCCGCTGATAGCGCCTATTATAGCGGTTACGCCTCTCCAGTTGTTTGCCTACTATGTATCGGTTATGAAAGGCAACGACGTGGATAAGCCCAGGAACCTGGCCAAGAGCGTGACGGTGGAGTAGCAAGTAAGAAAAGATTATCCAGGATCCCGCGGCAGGTGCAGGAGAAATCCTCATTTGCCGCGGGTTTTTCGTTCAGTTACATACCCGGTCGGCGAAGATAATTAATCCAGGATGTGTATTATAATATAATGTAAAAGGAGGCGATTATCGGTGAATAGGAAATTATTGGCTGTAATCGCAGTATTGCTGCTTACAGGAGCAATAGCCGGGCTTATCATTTATTTAAGCTTTTTCGGCGATAACCTGCAAAGTAAAGGGCTTTATATTGAAAAAAGCAATATTGACGGTCGACATATTGTGGAAATAAACGGCAGCAAAATAGATATTTCCGATTGTACCCTGAAGGATTTTATAGACGCGACCGGGTTCAAACTGACAGATACCGGCGAAATCACAAGCGATTTGTCTCCGTTCGCTTATTTTTACGGCAAGGGCTATGGAGCCGACCCATCATCCTCCCCAAAGGTTTTTGTAATGCTGTCAAAGGATGGTGAATTGGTTAAGGATCACCCCTCTGATCCTGAAGAATTCAGTAATTACGAGGTTACCGGTATTTATGCAGGAGACCAATTCATGACGAAAAACGAAAAGAAGCTTGTTCGTTTTTTTGGCGATTTACATGTCGGCATGAAAAGGAAGCAGGTTGAAAAGGCCCAAGGTACAGGGGAGGCATTTAAAGAGCATAATGAACTTCTCGATAATTATTATTTTTATCAGGACATTGCGGCTATCCTGATAGTTGAATACGAAGATGATAAGGTAGAAGGTGTTTTCCTGCTTAAAAAAAGGTAAAACGATGAATCGCAATACGATACGGATGTAAGCGGGGATTTATCCCGCTTTTTTTGGTGAATCCACAGGTGCTGCATGCATGAATAGCCTCGGCCGTATGAAGTATTCCTGGCAGGATGTATGGAGATAAGAACAAAAAAAGTGATGAAAGCAGATGTTTTTACGGGCTTCATGTTGCAAAATAAAGGTATTTGGTACACATTTTAATGCTTAAGAACAGCTGAAGAATTATGATTAACCAATTGCTGACAGGTGCGGGGGCAATGATGCAAAGTTGATCCGGGTGGTCATATGCCTGATAGATGTGGTGACATCAAAAGCAAAATAAGGATCTTAAGAAGCTTGAGATAAGGATACGCTTCCCCGATTCCCGGGATACCGAAAGCAGGCAGGGTTCATCTGCGAAACCGGGTAAAATGAACCTCGTCTGGGATGAGTTCTTTGACCTCAATAAGGTATAAAAGGGAAAAGCAAGGTATTCGATTGCAAGATTGGCCGGGATGAACAAGGATGATTTCAGAAATGTCATAAACGAGTACTTCTTTCATGTGTATTACAGGTTCTGCAAGGAAAACGGAATAGTAAACAGGCATATGTACGACCCTGATATACTTGCGCAGATGGGACTTCCGCCTGACGCGGACAGCAGTGAAATAAAGAAGAGATTTCGCGAGCTTGCCAAGAAGTATCACCCCGATACAGGGGGCGGCAGTTCAAAGTTTATTGAGTTGATGGAGAATTATAAAAAACTGGTTGAATAAATTACTTTATATTTATAGGTTTATGCCTTTATTTTAAAGCAGGCAGATTCAATTAATTCTTTTGACTAATAAGTGATATTAGTTAAGACTGGTAATTAGCCTAAATTTATATTAGCAAAAGAAAACTTCTATTTACTATTATCCATGTTTACAACTTCTACTAATTATTTGTTTTTATTTACTTTTTTCTATATACTCTATAGTAGAAATCAATTGTATAGGAGTGATAGTTGATGAAATATACAAGATTTATTATTAAAAACTATAAAGCTATTAATGAATTGACGATAGATTTATTTAGCAATGTTATTCCATTGATTGGCATAAATGAATCAGGCAAGACAACTATATTACAAGCGATTCTTGCATTTGATAAAGATAAAGATAATGTGTTGAACGGTAATCATCTTTTTGCAAAGAATAAGTATAGAACAGTCCAATCACAATGTGAGTTAAAAGCATGTTTTGTTCTGGAAAATGAAGAAGAATTCCAAAAGATAGGAGAAGAGATTCACTTAAAAATGGATGATCCACTTTATTCATGGTTGAAATATTGTTTAGATAATAGTCAAGAGATATGTTTACAAAGAGACTATACTGATTACGCATTTCAAAAAACATACCGTTTGGTTAACGCACCAGAAGAAGTTCGGGAGTCAAGCAAAGAAGCCCAACTAGTAAGAGCCTTAATCAAAAGGTTGCCATTTATACTGTATTATGACGATTTTAGTGACAGAGTTCCTGAGAGTGTTGTTTTCCCAGAAAAATATACATATGAAAAACAGCTTGCGAGAGGTGTTCAGAGAGAATGGCAAGAGATTATAATAGAAATTTTTAAAAGAGCTCTAAATGAGGAATTCTCGCTTTCACATTTCTTGGAACTTACAGACGAAGACGACAGGGATAATTACTTAAGTGATGTTGAAGATACGCTAAATAGGGATATTATTGAAGAATGGCGTAGATTAAAACAACAATATGCTATTTCAGACACAGAAGATGATGATCTGAAACTAAAAATAAAGTACTACTTAGAAGATGGGAAGCCAACGTTTAAATTTAAAGTAATTGATAATGAGTTTGGGGGCTCAGATCGTTATTTTGATGTTAATCAAAGAAGTAAGGGATTCCAATGGTTTTTTAACTTCATTATGAAGTTAAAATATAATCCAAAATATAACCTATCTCCTAAAAATGCCATTTTCTTATTGGATGAGCCTGGATCATACTTACACGCTTCGGCACAAAGAGAATTACTAAAAAAACTATGCGATCTAGGAGAAAACAATACTATAATCTATTGCACTCATTCACAGTATTTATTAGATCCTGAAATAATTAATATAGCGGATATTAGGATAGTTGATAAGGCAGATGGTAGTATCCGATTATATGATTATGGAAATTATCCTGGTACAAGAAACCTTGGGGCGTTTTCAGCTTTGAATGATGCGTTACATTTGAAATTTGGCTTACATGAAAGGATGCTAAAAAAATGTATATTAACTGAAGGAATAACTGAATTCTATTTTTACAAGATGTTTTTTGGCTTTACTGATGACATTAATGTTATTCCAGGCCATGGTTGCGGTCACCTTAAGGAATTAATCGCGATTTTAATTTCTTGTAGCGATAGTTTTGTAGTAGTATTAGACAATGACCCAGAGGGACGCAGTAATTATAATACTTATGAACATTATTATAAAGATAGTTTCACAAGAAGATGCTATCAATATGACGGTGTAGGGAAAAAGAACGATGATTTCGAACTTGAGGATATTCTTTCTTCAAATGATAAAGAACGAATTATTAATGAAGTAGGTTACAGTGACATTAAAAAAGCAATAATTCAGCTGTTTTTTATGGATGATGAAAGAAAAAGGCAAATCATTCGCGCTATAGACGATGAAACAAAAAATAATATTAGTATTATAAAAAGAAAGATTACTGAACTATTGGAACAATAAAAATTATGCATAAGGTTTGTGCCATATTGTTCTTAACGCATGCAAAGAACAAGTAACAATTATTTGCTAAAAACGCTGTGGGAACAAAGGCTTTACCGGAATTTATATGAAAGTAAAGTATTACACAATAAAAGAGATAAGTAGTAAGCGGCTGTTATATGCAGTTATCTGTGCCTCATACAAAGGTAAATGGATATTTGTAAGGCACAGGGACAGGAACACCTGGGAGATACCCGGAGGGCGCAGGGAGGAGAATGAAGATATCAATGCCACAGCTTCAAGGGAGCTTTTTGAAGAAACGGGCGCAACAGGTTTTGATTTGGAGCCTGTTTGCGACTACTCGGTTACAAATGATGGCAGGACCACATACGGAAGGATATATTATGCAAGAATCACGGAAATGGGGCCCCTGCCGGAAAGCGAAATATGCGAGGTAAAACTGTTCAAGGTTATGCCGGAACAGCTGACCTACCCGGAGATACAGCCGCATCTTCACAAAAGGGTATTGGAGCATATAAAAAAACAGGGCACAGGATAACATCAAGTCCATGAACCTTGCGCTTAAGACAGGGTTCAGGAAACGCGGAAAGGTTCATTGGGTCAAACTTAAGTAAGGTGGTCAATATGATCCAGGATCATCCTATCATCCAGGAAATCAAACAGTCGGGATATCTGCCCCAGATACCCAAAGACTTCGGGGAAGCCATGAGCATGCTTCTGAGGCCATACGAGTATGATATGGACGAATGTATTGAAAGGCTTTACAGCCTTCCGAACGTAGCGTCGATCATTATCCGGGTCATAAACCATGTAGCAGCGTTCAACCGCAAGATTCGTGGCCTGAAGGATGCTGTCCTTTACCTGGGAGCCGACAATGTAAGGATGATAGCCATAGCCCACATGACCAGGTTGCTTCTGC
>JAAXZX010000013.1 GCA_012719645.1 Clostridiaceae bacterium | reverse complement strand
TTTTATAACTCTGAAGTTATAACCGACTTTTCTCATGATAGGAGCATATTTCGGACGCCATTTTCCCATAGATCCCTATTTTTTTATCAACTATCAGCCTGAGTAATATTACCAATGCAATAAAACAGGAAAATAATCAGTTGTACATCTTAAAGAGAGATGACTTTTTCGTCCGTGCAAAATGACTCAAAATATGTAGATTTACGATATTAAAAAAGTATGTATAATTGTATAATGATGATATGAAAATTTGACTTATTAGAAAGACAGTGATTCAAATATGAGTTTATACGGTATAGCCCATCGTCTGTCTACGATAAGGGATGCAGACCATATTATGGTTATCAGTGATGGAAGAATATTAGAGAGCGGAAACCATGAAAGCCTTATGAACAAGAAAGGGCAATATTATAAAATGGTGATGAGCCAAATGGGCAATATGGTATTATAACCTAAATGAATGGGTAAACAAAGATAAGGAGGGTTGTTTGTGAAAAATGTGGTGATAACCGGCAGTACACGCGGTATTGGTTTTTCAATGGCAAAGGAATTTCTGAAAGCAGGCTGTAACGTTACGCTATCTGGCAGAAGTGAAGCCATGCCGGAAGCAGCGCATGCGGAACTGGCATCTTATGAGGGAAAATATATCTATATTCAATGCAACGTCCAGGAAAAGGCAAGCCTGCATAACCTCTGGGATGCTTCCATGGAGCGGTGGGGCAGTATAGATATATGGATCAATAACGCGGGACAAAACACACCGCATGTGTTTTCGTGGGAAACGGGTGAAACCTATACTGCAAATGTCATAAAGACAAATATTCTCGGCATGATATATGGTTCTCAAATTGCGGCAGCGGGAATGTTAAAACAAGGACATGGCGCCATATACAGTATGGAGGGCCTGGGCTCCAACAACATGATACAGGTAAAGACAATCCTTTATGGGACCAGCAAGTGTGCATTAACGTACTTCATGAAGGGACTTGCCAGGGAACTGAAGGGTACCGGTGTAATAGCCGGGCGTTTGTCCCCGGGCATGATGTTGACCGATTTCATCACAAAAAATCCCGATGGAGAGCAGTCTGAGGTCATCACAGATGAAAAGTTCAGAAAGATATTCAACATACTGGGCGATAGACCGGAAACAGTCGCAAAATTTTTTGTATCTAAAATGCTCAGTAATAACAAGAATGACACACAAATCGCCTGGCTGACGAACAGAAAGGCGGCATGGCGTTTCATGACTGCGGGCTTTCGCAGGGACAGGCTGATTTAGATGCTAACTCAGGTAACGCCAATCAGATAATAAACACCATTCAGGCATGAATAGCAATGCTTGAATGGTGTTTTTTGGATTGTTTAGACAACAATAGTAACTTGAGCATCAAGGTTTATGTGAATATTTATTTGCAATATTTTCCGGAAGCAGAAACGGTGTACCTTTAAAATTATTTTATGGATTCTGTATTTTGAAATCGATAAGAAGATTCAATAATGTCCGGGGAAAAACAAAAAAGCTCGATTTATTTTCTAAATCAAGCTCCTTAATTTTTCTTTGGTTGTTGCAATATTGTTGCACTTTTTTCAAAGTGTATCTTGTAATGTGGAGCCCTCAATCGGAATCGAACCGATGACCTCATCCTTACCATGGATGCGCTCTGCCTACTGAGCTATGAGGGCATGGTATTAAAATGGAGCGGGTGAAGGGAATCGAACCCTCGCTGTCAGCTTGGGAAGCTGATGTTCTGCCATTGAACTACACCCGCAAATTCGTCAATTCGCAGGGTTTCTGTTCGCGTCTAATACAATGGGCTTACGCCTGCATCATTATTTTATGGGGCTTCTACCCACGCAGGATATTATAGCATAGGCCAAACTCCGCTGTCCATAGTAAAATTGAAGTTGTCTTAATTTGTATGTGTATCCTAGATATGTGAAATTGAACTCAAAAATAAACCAGGGGACAACTGGATACAAATTTATTAAGGAGTCACCGGCCTATAGACGAGAGGCAGTTAAGGAAGAATACTCAGTGAAATTTGTGACAAAGATATTGTCACCTCAGTAACTAATCTTCAATACGATAAAATCCACCTTCATTGTAGCCCATTTTATAACCGTTAATAATGAAAGGCTTGCTGGTATCTATCCCAAGCATTTCTAAACCTTTTTTGGCGTTTTGTCCGGTCTCTCCGCCAAGTCCTACAAGTGAATAGTTGTTGGTGATAATTTTTAGCATCTGTTGCATGCTGTCCAGAATCCTATGAATTTCTTCAGATTTATTGGGGCCGCCTATTTTCATGATAATTTCTTGCCATTCTTTTTCTAAGTTCGAAAGTTCTTTATTTTGCTCACGAGTCAGTTTTGATACATCGGGCATTTCTCCCGGAGCAGTTCCCAACATCTCCCAAATCAATTTATTGATTTTATCCGTGTAATTTACATTTGAAAAATAGTAATCCTCATTAAATCCAAAAGTTACCATAAATCCGTTGTATTCGCCAAAATCATACTCTTGCCCCTCTATGAACGTGATTGAATTATCACTGTCCGAATTTGAATGGGGGCCGGGATTGTCAAATCTGATTTTGCTTGTGGCGACCATTGAAGTATACGCATTAAGGTCTGTCACGAAATCCAAAAGCCTTGAACGATCCACCAGATTCAAGTCCATCTGTTCGTCCCATGTCATTTTTTCGCCATCATTCCAGCGATACTGAAAAAAGGCAGGATCAAACTCATCCTCATTCCCGACATATCGAAATTCAAAGCCGTTTTCCTGCGCCTTTTGAATGACTGAATCGGTATTCCCAGGCTGCCAGTCCGAGCTCCTTCCGAATGTCATCTTCCCTTCAACCTGCTGCCACCTTAAAGCCGATTTCATTTGAAACGTTTGCCATATCCTATAGAAATCCGTATCATCCGTCAACGGCGCAGTCTGTTCAGTCTGTTTCGCATCCATTAAATCCGTTGCAAAGGCCTTATACTTGACTGCTGTCCATTGATTCCTGTTTATATTTGAGTATGGTACTACCCGCATAATATACCTCCGAAATTTACTTTAAAGAGTGTACTCAAAGCTTTTCGGGCATATCACCATATAACATTACATACTGTTTTAAGCCTCATTCCGATTTACTCATGTTTAACAATTTTTGTATATGCTAAGTATATCGGAATTTTAAGAAAACAATTACACCTGCGTATTAATACGCAAAGTAGATTTCAGGAGTTTATGCTGCAAATCGTAGTGAAAAGAGTTTTATTTTTTGTACTTGGATGCCATTAATGTTCTACCGCCAGAAGTAGACGAGTTCACTCGGACCGAACATATGGGATATAGCACTAAGGATACCACGGCACGAAATACCTAACTGAGCGACGAAGCAAAAGGTAAATAAACCATTTTTCATGCTATTGCTGCCCGGACCCGTGGCTCACGGAATCCCGCAGCCTTGTCCAGGCCCGTTTCAGGCTGAACCCGTCAAAACCGCGGTAGAGGATGTCCAATCCTGCACCGCTAAGGATGAACAGGAAAGGCTGCTGCATATAGGCATACCTGGGCTGCACCTCGATTAACAAGTAGATTACAAAGGATGCTGCCAGAATGGCTACGGGAATAAGCAGCCCGTCATCCATCTGTGACTTCCTCCAGGCAAGCATTCCCAAAAGACTGAGGATCATTGAGGCATAGATGAATAATTCGTTCAGGTCCTTCAGGACCGCGTCAATATCGCTGAACCTGACAGGGTTGTAAAACAGAGTGATCACCCTATTCGATTCCAAGATGTGCTTATAACTCCAGTCCAGCGCGTTTTCGCACCACATGTTCTGGATCTTCTTCAAAAACAGGTTTGCAAGTTTCAAGGAGTTCATACCGAGCCTTTCCCTTATCAGATCCTTCTCCAGTTCCTTCCTCTCCTCAAGAGACTTATTGCCACCATACACCAGCTGATAATCATGATCGTTGTACCCGCCCCTGCTGTCATAATTCAGACCGACAACAACCTTCCACCAGGCGTTGTTGTTTCTCAGGCCCTGGGGATTTACGCCGCTTTCTGATATGGCATACGATGCCAGGCCGTTGACGGCAAGGTAAACAATAAGAACAGCCAGGTATTGCATAACCCTTTTCATTCTCTGCCGCATGTCTCCGGCACGCAAGAACAGGACAAGATAGTATACCATGAGCGAAACGATGATAATAATGGCCTCAGGCCTCATTACATTGCCCAGCGCCAGGAGGAAACCCGCAATAAGTCTTCTTGGCAATTGCCTCATCCGGATAAGCCTCTGATCAAGTATAAAAAACAAGCCCAGCAGCATGAAAAATGTTGAGATATGCTGGTTTGACAATACCGACACAAAAGTGACAGGGAATACAAACCCTGAATAGAGAACAGCGGCCATCCGGGAAGATTTTTCCCCGAAAAAGTTCCTGGCGATGAGGTAAATGATCAATGTTATGCCTGTGTTCCAGAGGCAGTTGAGGATCTTCAGGGCAATAATTCCCCCGGCCTCACCGAAAACCCGGATGACCAGCCCCTGGTATATGACAAAACCCGTTTGGTATGCCCACTCCTGGAAGTAGACCTGTCCGCTGAAACTGTAATCGCCCCTGGAGAAAAGGACGGCCGCATCGTAAAGCAGCTTGAAGTCTGAATCAAGGGGGGTATCGATTATGATGATATAGGCAAATCGGATAAGAAATGATCCGAGAACAATAAGGATAATAAAGCCCCTGTTCCCGATCCTGCTGACCAGTACCAAGGCAAGGGCTGCAAAAATAGCGAAGATTGCGGCGGGCACCCTGAAAACAATCAGGAAACACGCCACACTAATAAAAATTATAAGAATATATGTCAGGATCCTTTTTAAAAGTCCGATCACTATCAAATAACCCCTTAAGGTTGCCTTTAATCATTTGCCCGTCAGTCTTTGTCATCATCGTCAAGATGATTGTCTATTCTGTCATTAAAGACCACCAAGTTTTCCTGGATCGAGAACAATACCATAACAAGCTCAAAAAACAGCCTCAGGAGCAGTTCGAGAATCAGCATGCCTATGAGCCCGACAAAGAAGTTGGCGGCGAACATGGCCACAATCCCCACAATAAACGCAACTATGGTAAAGGCAATATAAAGAATCTTGGCCACAACACCCATCAGCATTACCTTGAAGTTCAGCACATCGTTCAGGTATTCGGCGAAGCTGCCATAGCGCTTGGTTTTCCTGGGAATCAGAAAAAGGAAATATATCCAGATGGCTGCGATTACCGCTCCCGTAACAATAAACGGAAAGGGGCCTTTAAGCGCTGCAGTTACTTTCTCCGCCATTGTAAAAAAGCCAAGCCTCAGTATTCCTTCCATGTCATTACCCCCAAATGATTCTTTATTTATGCGCACAAAAACTTATCGGTCAATTATATCTGGTCTATCAGCAGAGTTCTTTAACTGCCAGCCGCAGGATCTCCTGCTGTCAGTCCTTGCCCTGTATAAGAGACTCTGCAAGTTTTACAGCGGAATAGGCATCCTTGGAGTAATAAGCGCCAAAGCTCTCCGCATATTCATTGTCCAAAACGGCGCCGCCCACCATGATTCTGGCTTTTATCCCGGCATCGGCAGCCATGGCGGCCACCTTCGGCATCTCGGTCATGGTGGTGGTCATCAGGGCCGACAGTCCTATTATATCAGCATTATTATCCTTCGTCGCCTGAATTATTCTATCCGCCGGGACGTCCTTCCCGAGGTCTATCACTTCAAAGCCGTAGTTGCGCAGAAGGAGCGCGACTATGTTCTTGCCGATATCATGGATGTCTCCCTTGACTGTGGCCATTACAATCGTGCCCTTCCTGCCGATGCCGCTGCCGGCCTCCTTATCCAGGTAAGGAGCAAGCACCTCCATGGCCTTTTCCATAGCCTCCGCGCCCTTTATGAGCTGGGGCAGGAAATATTTCTTCTCCTCGTACAGTTCGCCAACCTTCCGTATGGCTGGGATCAGGCTGTTGTCTATAATCTCCTTCGGTGACAGGCCTTTATCCAGGTCAGCGAGGACCGCGCCGGCAATTTCACCGCTCATGCCGTTCAATACAGCATCGAAGACTGTCGGCATGTTTTTGGCGGGCTGACCCTGGCCGCCTTTTGCCTCCTGGGCGGAATAATGCCTGATGTACTCCCCGGCGTTAAGGTCTCTGGCCTTAAGCACGTCGCTGGCACGCTTAATATCCATCAGCGGCTGGCTGTTGGGGTTCATTATGGCAGAGGTAAGGCCATTTGCAACAGCCATGGCAAGGAAAGCGGCGTTGATGTTCTCCCGCGCGGGAAGGCCAAAGGATACGTTGGAGAGGCCGATCACAGTATTGAAACCGTTATTATTGCACCATTCCAGGACCCTGAGGGTTTCCCCCGCCGCATGCCCTCCGGCCGCGACTGTCATCACGACACCGTCCACAAGGATGTCTTTCCTGGAAAAGCCATAGGACCTGGCCGTCTCGTACACCTTCTGAATAATTTTGATGCGCTCTTCGGCCGTTTCCGGAACGCCCCCGTCATCTATGGGAAGGAGGATGAACATAGCGCCATACTTGGCCGCCAGGGGAAGGATCCTTTCCATCTTGACCTTTTCCCCGGAAACAGAATTGATTATGGCACGGCCGGGATAAATGCGCAGGGCTGCCTCAAGGGCCTCCGGATTGGAAGAGTCAAGGCAAAGGGGCAGCGGGACGGCATCCATTACGGCGCGCACCAT
>JAAXZX010000096.1 GCA_012719645.1 Clostridiaceae bacterium | reverse complement strand
CCGTGAGCAAAAGAAGAAGGATATAATCCGGAACTATATGGATCAGCTGGACAAGTACAGGATTTCCGTTGAAAGTATTCTTCAGGACATGGGTGAGTGTGAGCCAGGCTGAGGCTGTAGTCTGATACATTGACAAATTATTGACAAACACATAAAAAGGAAGTATAGTAATAGTAGCTGAGCCGAAAGAGGTATTCTTACGGTAAAGCCCGGTTGTAATCTGTTTTCTGACGCCGAATAGGGTTTATGAGGCGGAAGGCACAGGGAGTATTGTTTCTCCACAGGATATCTGCGCCTTCTGGAAAGGCGCTTTTTTATTGCTGGAACAATATGTTCCCAAGCCCCCGCCATAAATCGGTAACCGTTCGGCGGGGGTTATTATTTGCAGGAGGTATTTATCATGGAAACGAGGGTTGCCATTGTCGGAATCATCGTTGAAGACAGCAATTCGGTTGAAAAACTCAACAGCATTCTTCATGATTACGGTGATTACATCATCGGCAGGATGGGCCTGCCCTACCGTCAGAAGGGAATCAGCATCATCAGCATAGCGGTGGATGCGCCGCAGGATACCATCAGCGCTCTTTCGGGCAAGCTGGGAAAGCTGCCCGGGATAAGTACGAAGACATTGTATTCCAAGGTGACCGGGTGCTAGCCAAGGGGACGGTTCCTGTGGCTAGATAGTCAAAGGGACAATTCCTGTGGCTCAGCCGGTGCGCCAAAACCCTCTGCGCAAAAGTATGGGAAGAGCCGGAAGAGAGGTATTATATGAAGCAACTTATCGACAAGCTTTACGAAACAGGCGATCTTGCGCCGGCAGAATACAGGGAGCTCATAGACGGCAGAAACCCCGAGCTTGCCGAGTACCTGTTCGAAAAGGCGAGGGATGTAAGGATCAGACACTATGGGTATGATGTGTACATCCGCGGCCTTATTGAGTTTACCAACTACTGCAGGAACGACTGCTATTACTGCGGCATCCGCAGGAGCAACCGGGAAGCGGAGCGTTATCGCCTGACAAAAGAACAGATACTTGAGTGCTGTTCCACTGGGTATGACCTGGGCTTTCGCACCTTTGTGCTCCAGGGCGGCGAAGACGGGTATTTCACCGATGACAGGATGGTGGATATCATAAGTTCCATCAAGTCCGAATACCCGGACTGCGCCATTACTCTTTCAATAGGTGAAAAAAGCCATGAAAGCTACAAGGCGTTTTTCGACGCAGGAGCGGAACGCTATCTTCTGCGCCATGAAACGGCTGATCCGGAGCATTACAGGAAACTGCATCCACAGGAACTGTCCCTAAAAAACAGGAAGAAGTGCCTGCAAGACCTGAAAAAGATAGGTTTCCAGGTGGGATGCGGTTTCATGGTAGGATCTCCGTACCAGACTACCGATTGCCTTGTTGAGGACCTGTTGTTTATCAAGGAATTTTCACCCCACATGGTGGGCATCGGCCCGTTCATACCGCACCATGCGACGCAGTTTGCCGAAAAACCCGCGGGAACCCTTGAACTGACCCTGTTCCTTTTGGGTATAATCCGACTGATGCTCCCGACAGTGCTGCTCCCTGCCACCACGGCCCTCGGGACCATCCATCCCAGGGGCAGGGAACTTGGCATCCTTGCAGGGGCGAACGTGGTAATGCCCAACCTTTCGCCGCGGAGCGTAAGGAAGAAATACATGCTTTACGACAACAAGATCTGCACCGGGGATGAGGCCGCCGAATGCCGGTACTGCCTGGAAAGACGGCTGGAAAGCATAGGCTGCAGGGTGGCGGTCTCCAGGGGAGATCATAAATCATTTCAATAATCAAAATCCATTGCTGAAGGGAAAGAGTTTTCTGACCCGATTAAGAAAGGAGCATCATCATGTACGATCCAAAATCGCCGAAAGCTGAAGAATTTATATCTCATGAGGAGGTCCTGGCGACTCTCGAGTACGCGGAGAAAAACAGGAAGGACGCCGGGCTGGTTGACAGCATCCTTGAAAAAGCCAGGCAGCGCAAGGGCTTGAACCACAGGGAAGCCTCAGTACTGCTCGCATGCGAGATCCCGGAGAAGATCCGGGAGATCTATTCGCTGGCCGAACAAATCAAAAAGGACATCTACGGCAACCGCATCGTCCTTTTCGCGCCCCTGTACCTGTCCAACTACTGCGTGAACGGCTGCGTGTACTGCCCGTACCACAGGTCAAACAAGCACATGCCCAGGAAGAAGATGACCCAGGACGAAATCCGCCGGGAAGTGATCGCCCTGCAGGATATGGGCCACAAGCGCCTTGCCATTGAATCCGGGGAGGACCCTGTGAATAATCCCATAGAATACATACTTGAAAGCATTGACACCATCTATGGCATAAAGCATAAAAACGGCGCCATCCGCCGTGTCAACGTCAATATCGCCGCTACCACAGTGGAAAACTATAAGAAGCTCAAGGACGCGGGGATAGGCACCTATGTGCTGTTCCAGGAAACATACCACAGGGAAAACTATGAAAAACTCCATCCTACCGGGCCGAAGCATGATTACGCCTACCATACCGAGGCGATGGACAGGGCTATGCTCGGCGGTATTGACGATGTGGGCCTCGGCGTGCTGTTCGGCCTCGAAAACTACCGCTACGAGTTTGCCGCCCTGCTGATGCACGCGGAGCACCTTGAAGCGGCATTCGGAGTCGGCCCGCATACCATAAGCGTGCCGAGGGTGCGTCCTGCCGATGACATTGATCCGTTGGAGTTCCAAAACGCCGTGGATGATGATACCTTTGCGAAAATTGTGGCCTGCATCCGAATAGCGGTACCCTATACCGGGATGATCGTTTCCACCAGGGAAAGCAAGGCGATGAGGGAGCGGCTGCTTCACCTGGGTGTTTCCCAGATCAGCGGCGGGTCCAGGACCAGCGTTGGCGGATACTGCGAACCCGAACCCGAAGATGAGGAAACCGCACAGTTTGATGTGAATGACAGGAGGACCCTTGACGAAGTTATAAAATGGCTTATGGAACTCGGTTATGTTCCCAGCTTCTGCACCGCCTGCTACAGGGAAGGCAGGACCGGGGACAGGTTCATGAGACTTGCCAAAACAGGGCAGATCCAGAACTGCTGCCACCCAAACGCCCTCATGACGCTTAAGGAGTACCTGGAAGACTATGCTTCGCCTGAGACAAAGGCGGTGGGCGAGAAGCTTATACAGGGTGAGATAAAAACGGTTCCCAACGACAAGGTAAGAAGGATACTGGAGGAAAACCTTGTGAAGATCAGCGGCGGAAGCCGTGACTTCAGGTTTTAGGAGGAAGCGGTATGGGACTTAATGCAACACCATCGGCAAACCGTATACATATAGGCTTTTTCGGGAAGAGGAACTCGGGCAAGTCCAGCCTGGTAAACGCCGTAACGGGGCAGGACCTTGCCGTAGTCTCGGATGTGAAGGGAACAACCACCGATCCGGTATACAAGGCCATGGAACTGCTGCCCCTCGGTCCTGTTGTGATCATCGACACGGCGGGGATTGACGACGAAGGGGCGCTCGGGGAACTGCGGG
This sequence comes from Clostridiaceae bacterium, assembly GCA_012719645.1. Lineage (GTDB taxonomy): Bacteria > Bacillota > Clostridia > DSM-8532 > DSM-8532 > Thermoclostridium_A. The sequence continues at coordinate 49,225 of JAAXZX010000096.1, read as the reverse complement.
TTAGGAAAACCCAACAGGTGCTGAACAAAACCGATATAGCCGTCCTGGTCATAGATTCGACCGCAGGCAAAACCGCAGAAGATGAAGAACTGATTGCTATGTTTGAGAAAAAGAATATCCCGTATGTCATCGCCTGCAACAAATCCGACCTTCTTTACCACCGACAGCCTGAAAACGAACACGAAATATATGTCAGTGCCAGGACCGGGTACAATATCAATGAGCTTAAGGAGAAAATCGCGGCGTTATCGGCATCGGAAGACGACAAGCGGAGGATCGTGGGTGATCTGATCAGCCCAATGGATTTCGTGGTTCTCGTTATCCCCATTGACAAGGCCGCGCCGAAGGGGCGCCTGATACTGCCACAGCAGCAGACCATCCGCGATATCCTTGATGCGGGCGCGGTTGCCATTTCGGCCAAAGAGACCGAACTGAAGGAAACCCTTGAGAAGCTGGGCAAAAAGCCAAGACTGGTCATTACCGACAGCCAGGTTTTCGAAAAGGTAGCGGCCGAAACCCCGGATGATGTTTTCCTGACCTCATTTTCCATCCTTTTTGCAAGGTATAAGGGGAACCTTAAAACAGCAGTGGAAGGTGCAAGAACGCTGGATAAGCTCCGGGACGGCGATACCGTCCTTATATCGGAAGGCTGCACCCATCACAGGCAGTGCGATGATATAGGCACGGTCAAGCTGCCGCGCTGGATAAAAGAGTATACCAAAAAGCAACTTGAGTTCAGGTTCACATCGGGTACCGAGTTTCCCGAGGATCTGCCGGTATATAACCTTATCGTTCATTGCGGGGGCTGCATGCTTAACGAAAGGGAGATGAAATACCGGATACAATGCGCCGTGGACCAGGGTGTGCCCATAACCAACTACGGCATCCTGATAGCATACATGAAGGGTATACTGGAAAGGAGCATAGCCATATTCCCGGACCTGTGATCCATATATGGCTTCCTGCCGGTATACCGGCATATACTGAGAACGATGAATTAACCCCCGGATATGCTGCCGCAGGTGTTGTATACCTGTTTACAGGCAAGTAATCCTCAAACGATTGACACGGTTTCTCCGGGAAAACATAGACTCTCATTTAAAAGCGGCTTTCTGACTGGAAGGCCGCTTTCGGTTCAATCAGCAGCAAATTGCGCGTGAGGGGTTGGCGGAGAAAAGCATAAAGCGGCGGCCGGTTACAGCAAAGTAAGCAGGAGAAACCAGCCGCCGCCATGGGGATTCGGGATCAATCCACGTATATGGTCAGTTCCCTTCCTATATGGATAGACCTGACATTATTTATATCTATAGGTTTGTCAAATGTTTTTGTAATCATTCCCTGGCTGCCGCCCTGTTTCCCGCTTCTCATGAACATGTCCCCGTGATGGGACGCTTCGGTGACATCGGGATATCCGACGACGCTGCCGTCCTTCATTTCAATCCATTCGTGGAAGGTGTGGGTCGCCAAGAAGCTTTCGTCCGCTGCTGCATAGGTGTATTCAATGCAGAGGGGATCAAGCCTTACGTTTTTTATTTCAATCTCATCATAGACATATTCATCGGGTGATGAATAATCAAATACTTCATTGCGCAGCAAGCCGGTCTTTTTGTTCACTTCCATCTCAACCGACTTATACTGGTTATCCGGTACGGTAAATTTCACCTTCCATGTACCTTCCTTGATTATTGAATCATCCCTGGAAATCTCATTTATGGAAAGCACAACGACAGAACCGGGATAGTCAAAGAGGGTTGTTTTTTCGACCCAGGCAATGCTCATATGGTTGTCCCGTTCATCTCCATCGGGGATATCCAGTACGGAGGCTGATGAGGAATAGCTTTTCCAGCCATCTATATTGTTATATTCAAACCTTGCATCGTCCTCGGTATCAAATCTGAAAAAATGGTTTGAATAGCGGGGCGGATTGCTGATATAAACCTCGTTTCCCTGCCCGGTACGCATTATACGCCCTCTGCCTGCCTCGGATGTATCGAATATTGTTCCGTCCGTTGCAGTAATATCAATTAGAACATACAATTGGCTGTTCGTAGCGGCTATGCCTTTTACCTGAATATCCAGGCCCTCAAAAGTATTTGTCAGTACCTCCACTTCCGGGTGTGAGTAGGTATCCGCCGCAAGATCGGCGCCGGCGCCGAACAGGCGGCTGAAAATATCATAGTACCATTCGCTTGCAGCATAAACGCTGAATGTCATAACCATTACGGCCGCCATTGCAACCAGGGCGACACGCATTTTCCGCTGATGCTTTCCTGCCATGTCTTCCCCGGTGATGTATTCAAGTCTTTCACATGTGTTTACTATCCGTGTTTTAAGCTCTTCGCTCATATATGCCTGCTCATATTCTTTGCGCATAGACCTTTCCGCCATATTCACCATCCCTTTCGATCTCTTTTTTCAGTAACCTGCGAGCCCTGTGAAGCCGGACATTTACGTTGCTCTCGGAAAGTCCGGTCATCCGGGCAATGCTCTTTGCCGTATAGCCTTCGTAATAGTGCAGGTAAACAACCTCCCGGTATTTCGGAGGCAGCTTCCGGATCAGATCAAACAACCCGTCCATGTCTTTGTCAAAACAGGGAATATCCGCGGCTTTATCGAGTGGTACATGGCTGTGCCTGGAAGCTGACCTGAGGAAATCCTTGCAAAGGTTTGAGGTTACGCGTATCAGCCATGCCTTCTTGTGCTCGCTGCCCCTGAACTTCTTTCTGGCCAGGAACAGCTTTAGAAAGACTTCCTGGGTTATGTTCTCCGCATCGGCGGCATTCTTAAGGTAATTCATCGCTATGCCCATTACCATGCTGCCGAACTGCTGCAGATCCTGGGTTAATTCCTGCGCCCTGATGGTTTTCACCCTCTTTCGCATATGTGTACATTCCTTACGAAGCGCTTCACCAACAATACGATATGGCAGAATGTTTTCTTACAGTTTAATTTTACATCAGCCGGGAAATTTTCAGCCCGCATAATAACCGTGTTGATTTTATCTCGCCAGATATTGGGTATATAGGGAATAGCGGAATGGTTTCCAAAATTCCGAAAAATGACGACATATATATTGTAAGCGAAAAATGCAGATTTCGGGAGGAACAATGATAAGCGTGCCGCTTCTATTCTCGATATGCTTCAGTGCGATTTGCACAGTGAGTTTATTTCTGGGAATATATACGTTCTACACTGACCCCATGGCAAAAACGAACCGTTTATTCTTTTCTCTTACGATTTCCCTGGCTATCTGGTCATTCGGTTTTGCCATGGCCATATCGGCGCCTGATATATCGACATGCCTTCTCTGGAGAAGATTTGCGGCTATAGGATGGGGTGTGTTTTTCACCCTCCTGCTCCGTTTCCTGATCTCCCTGTGCGGCTTTACTTCCATGCTTAACAGGTGGTGGAAATATGTTCTGCTGTACCTCCCGGCAGCGGTATGCATCCTGGTATTCACCTATTTCCCATGGTTCAATCCGGAGCAGTATAAACTGGTACATACGCCTATGGGCTGGGTCAATGTTTCCATAAAAAACTTTTGGGATTGGTTCTTCATCCTGTATTATGTAACCTATACCATAGTCGGCATATACCTTATATGGAGATGGGGAAAGAACGAAAGCAGCAAAAATATCAAGAAACAGTCGGATATTATAATGAGGGCGTTCATCGTCACGCTCATCCTGGGAGTATTTTCCGAGAGCATTGTAAACAATGTATTTTCCATCAGAATACCGCAGATAGCCCCGATCATCATGCTTATCCCGGTGGCGGCCGTATCCTATGCCATGCAGAAGTATGGTTTCCTCTACATCAGGAGAAGCTCGGCCGATTCGCTGCTTTTCGGCGCCCAGATCAGGTCAAGGGTAATACATTACATGGCAAGCTCCCTTATTGCAGGAAGTGTTTTAAATGTAACCACAATGTATTTCATCTCGGAAAACAGGAATTTGTGGTCGATATTCCTGCTCAGCGGTTTATTGACAATATCCGGCGTCGCCCTGGTGATAGTTGAAAGGTTGGTCAGGAGCACAAGATTAAAGGACTTTATATTCGCGGCGGTATTTTTTATCATGATACCTGCCATCACACTGAGTTTTATAAACTATGCGAGCATCACCGTCTGGGCTGTCGGGTTTATTTTCCTCATTATCTCCGTGGCCATGGTAAGCAGGATCATACAGATTGCAGCAGCGACGTCGATTATACTCACGCAGCTGGCAGTTTTTTTCCTGAAGCCGAACTCACCGGTAACAGTTAACGTTGCGGACCATATCGGCAGGATAGGACTGAGCATAATCGCGATATGGATTTCGCTGTTCGTTATGAACGTTTTCAGGGTCAAGCTGCTTGAGAACGCGTACCAGATCAGTTTCCAGGAGACGGTCGCTGATATTACCACACGGTATATCAGCGTAGGGGAGAAAGGTTTCGATGAGGTCGCGAACGAAACGCTGTGCAGGATAAGCGAGTTCCTTAAGGCGGAAGGCGCGTTCATCTACCTGTTCAATAACGGCAAGGATATATTGACATGCTCATATTTATGTACAAACGGACAGAGTTATACAGAAAGACCCATGGAGATAAGCCTGAAGGATTATCCGCATCTGCAGCGCATGCTCTCGGATTCGAAGGACAGTATCCTGGATATTTATGACGTGGATGATCTGCCTTCGGATGTGTACGGTGAAATAGCCAGGATCCTTGGAGGGCATGTCAAATCGCTTCTGATGCTGCCCATCGAGAATAATGACAATGCTTATGGCTACCTGGTGCTGCAGTCGGTTACCGCGAAGAAGTCCTGGGGTACCGTAGAAAAAAACAACCTGATGATCATCGCGAATGTAATAGCCGACACCATTGAGAGGATACGGCAGGAGAAGCAGATCAACTATATGGCGTATTATGATATGCTGACCGGGCTTCCCAACCGCACGCTTTTCAAGGACCGCCTGAAGCAGGCTGTTATGCTTGCGGAGAGGAAAAGCGAGATTATTGCTGTAGTGATGGTGGATCTGGATCGCTTTAAGAATGTCAACGATATGATCGGTTACGAGGGCGGAGATGAGATCATTATCCAGGTCGCCCGCAAACTGTACTCATTGATGCGAAAATCTGACACTGTGGCGCGCTTCGGCAGCGACGAGTTCCTGATCATGGCCCATCATATAGGGAATTCAAACGATGTCCACAGGATAGCGAACAAGATTGTCGGTATTTTCAAAAAGCCATTCACGCTGCGCAACCAGGAGATCTACATTTCCGCAAGTGTTGGCGTTGCCGTGTATCCATATGACGGGACTGATGCCGATACCCTGATCAAGAACGCGGATATCGCCATGTACGAGGCGAAAGCCAAGGGGAAAGGCCAATACTGCCTGTGTACCGAGGAAATGAAGGAAGAGGTCATGATAAAGCACGAGCTTTCCAACAAACTGTACCGGGCCATAGACAATAAGGAACTGGTATTGCATTATCAGCCCATGGTATCGGCCAGAACCGGCGAGATCCTGTGCATGGAGGCCCTGGTGAGGTGGAACCAGCCTGAGCACGGGCTTATAAGCCCGGGCGTGTTTATCCCGCTGGCCGAACAGACTGGATTGATAAACCCGATAGGGGAATGGGTCCTGAGAACTGCCTGCGGCCAGGCGAAGGCCTGGCTCGATATGGGGCTTCCTCCCATACACATATCCGTCAATGTATCCGTACTCCAACTGCGCAATTCAAGGTTCGTTTCGATAGTAGAGAACATACTCAAAGAAACAGGGCTGAAGCCCGAATACCTCGATCTTGAGATTACGGAGAGCGTGGCGGTGAAGGAATCTGACAACATACTGGATGTACTGGGGGAATTGAGGAAGCTGGGGATAGAAATATCCATAGATGACTTCGGTACCGAATACTCTTCGCTTAGCAGGCTGAACCATATGCCTGTAAACCGGATCAAGATAGATAAAAGCTTTATAAGCAACATGTTCAGAAGTGAAAAGGAACAGACGCTGGTTAAAGGAATGATCCACCTTTCGCAGACTCTTGGGCTCAAAGTCGTCGCAGAAGGCGTGGAAGAAAAAGACCAGTTTGAATTCCTGAAACAGAATGGCTGCGATGAGGTCCAGGGCTATTACATAAGCCGTCCGGTCAGAGCCAATGATGTCCTGAAGCTCTTTGAATACAAAGTTGCCCCGCGGGATGAAACCCGGTGAGACTGCCAGGATTGTATATGAGCCTGTTTATGGCGAAAGCGGGCTGGTAGATGAGAAAGGTATCATGTCGCGAGGCTTTGAAGTAACAATAAAATGGTGATTCTTACAGTATTATCAAGACGCCGGGGAACGTGGTTTCCACGCCCCGGCTTTATTTATTTCTGGAAAACTATAATCCCCGCGACCATCAGCGCGGCGCCGATCAATTTGCTCCATTCAAAGCATGTTTTCTCGGTGCCGAACAGGCCAAGAAACTCGATAAGGCATGAAGCCACAAGCTGCGCCAGCAGGATGAGCATTGTCGCATATGCAGGCCCCAGGCTCGATATGCTTTTTATTACAGTGAACGTGATGAACGCGCCGATAACCCCGCCTAACAGGTATAGCTTGTTGTCAACGCTGAATACCGCAAACAGGTTCTCCCTGCCGGCGAAGTACCATACCGCGATGCTGGTAATAAAGGCGGTAAAATGTACCCAGGTGTTTGTTGTCCACATATTGGACGAATCCATAAGCCGGGTGTTGAATACACCCTGGACGCTCATAAGGGCTCCGGCCAAAAGTCCAAATAATATACCGACCATCCGTCTCCTCCAAAAGATTGCTTATTATCTCAATCCCGGCCCGGATTTTATTGTTGCCTGCAATCCCTGGACATATTCCCGGAAACCAAATGCCGCCATTGTACGCCATTTCAACGGTAAGGATGGGGTATTACACTGAGTTGGAAAAAACGAAACACAAAGAATAAGGGGGCGGTTATTGCATGAACCGTCCCCGGTCTTATCCCCCTGTATTGCCCCCTGTTGTTTCCTGCCTTATCAGGCGCCAAGGATCAACCTGGCCTTCCGGATTATACCCTCGCTGTTCAGCCCGAAATAGTCCAGGAGTTCCTGGTGGCTCTCGGCCGACTGTCCGAAACAGTCATTGATAGCCACTGCCTCAAATGGTACCGGGGTGTTTCTCAGCGCGTAAGTGACCACACTGGCCAGACCGCCAATATAGCTGTGTTCTTCGGCAGTTATGACGCCTTTCATTCCGCGGGCCAGATTTATGATTTCATTATCATCGATGGGCTTTAATGTGCTGACATTTATGACCCTTGCTGATATTCCTTCCTTCTCCAGTTCTGCGGCAGCTTTCAGGGCCGGTCCCACCATGGTCCCCATGGCGAAAATGGCAATATCGGTACCATCTTTAAGTACAACGGGTTTACCGATAACAAATTCCTGGTCTTCGGGGAATATGTCCTCAAGATCGTTTCTGCTAAGCCTCATGTAGACAGGGCCGTCGTATTTCGCAATAGCCCGGACCGCTTTTTCGGTTTCTATGCCATCGCAGAGGGCTATGACCGTCATGTTGGGGATAGCCCGCATGATGGCGATGTCTTCAACCGACTGATGGGTTGCTCCGTCTCCAAAATCGGACAAACCTGCACTGGATCCGATAATCTTGACATTCAGCCTGCCAATGCAGACACCCTGACGTATCTGGTCAAAGGGGCGGCCGGAGGCGAATACTGCAAATGTGTTTACAAACGCGATCTTGCCGGTCAGCGAAAGGCCCGCCGCAAAGGAAACCATATTGGCTTCCGCGATGCTCATTTCAAAATACCTTTCAGGGAACTCGTTCTGGAACAGGCAGGACATCGTGGATTTGCCAAGGTCGGCTTCAAGCACGACTATGTTATTATTTTCCCTGCCCAGTTCAACAAGGGTTTCTCCGTAAACCCTTCTTTGATTATGTACACCCACAGCAATGCCCCCTCCTTAATCCATCAAGGCCAGGCAGGCCGTTTCATACTGTTCCCGGGTCATGATACCGTTATGGAAAGCCGCGGTGTTCTCGGCGAAAGGAATACCCTTTCCCTTGACGGTATGCGCGATGATCATGGTGGGCTTCCCGGTGACTTTATCAGCCTGGTCCAATGCGGATATTATCTGTTCAACGTCATGGCCGTCGATCTCTATGACATGCCATCCAAAGGCCAGCCACTTCTCTTTGACAGGGTTGATGTCAAAACGTTCGGCAATGGGACCTGTGGCCTGGATCCTGTTGCAGTCCAGGATGCCGACCAGGTTATCCAGCTTGTAGAATGATGCCGCCATTGCTGCTTCCCAGATCTGTCCTTCGGCGGTCTCCCCATCGCCAACGATACAATATACCTTGTAGTCTTTCCCGTCCAGTTTCGCCCCGGCGGCGATTCCGCAGGATATGGACAGTCCCTGCCCGAGGGAACCGGTATTGGCCTCAATGCCCGGCGTTTTCTTCATGTCCGGGTGTCCCTGGAGCATTGAGCCGAGTTTCTTAAGGTTCCATAATTCATCCATGGGAAAATAACCGCACATAGCCAGAGCCGCGTACTGTACTATTGCCCCGTGCCCTTTGCTGAGGATCAGCCTGTCCCTGTCTTCCCATTTCGGATCTTCGGGGTAGTGCCTCATCTTCCGGAAGTACAGCACGGACACAATCTCTGCCAGTGAGCATGAGCCGCCGAAATGGCCGGCTTTTCCAGGCCCGACCATCTTTACGATGTTAAGGCGGATGGATTTTGCCTTTTTCTTCAGTTCCTCGACTGAGCAATTCATCATACCAGCTCCTGTCATCAGGTTATTATGATCTTAATAAACTCCGGTTGTATGTTATATTACAATCACCACTGCATAAATGCGCGGCTATTGACGGTCAGCCGGGGAAGATATATGAACTACAACCCGGACTTCTTCCTGACATCCTTGATGGCAGCAACGATGTGCTCCTTCATCAGTTCAGCCGCTGCAACGGCATCCCTGTTCTTTATCGCGTCCAGGATCCTGGCGTGATAATGCAGCCCGTCCTGGAACCCCCTGAGCCTGACTATTTCTTCCATGGAGTCCTTCAGCATGTCGTGCAGGATGGTGGTTACCTTGACCACAACGCTGTTATGTGTGGCCAGCGCAATAGCAGTATGGAAGTTCAGGTCCTCAATTGCGAATTCCTTGTAGTTTCCCTGGCATTTTTTCATGTTGGCCAGGGCTTTCTCCATCCGGGAGATATCTTCATCGGTTGCTCTCCGGGCGGCGAACCTGGCGCTTTCGATCTCGATCATGGCCCGGAATTCCAGTGTCTCGGCCAGGTCTGCCGCTTCAATCATAAGCACGGGCAGAAGCGCATTGAAGTAATCCTTCGGGAGTACCTCCGAGACAAAGGTGCCTTCGCCTCTCCGGATAGTAAGGACACCCATGCCCACAAGGCGATGGATAGCCTGCCTTATTGAAACCCTGCTGACCCCGAACATCTCGGCCAGGTCCATTTCTCCCGGTATCTTGGTGCCGGGCGCCCATTCCCCCGAAATGATATTATCCTTGATCTGCTCAAGAACCTCATCGCTGACTGTTTTCCGTTTTATCGGTTTAATCGCCATACGACATCCCTTTTTGTTGTATTATGTATTACGTCTATACTTCTAATATTATATGATTTTTATTTTTATTGCAAGAAGAGAAGAGGGCCATATTTTAATTGTATGTAAATTTCGTGGCAGTATTTGTGATATATATATATTGACTTTATTGATTCATAAAAATAGCATAGATTTATAAAGTGATATGTAATACATGTCATGTGTTATCTATTAGGAGGGACTGGTTATGAAACGTATTGGATTCATCGGACTTGGGATCATGGGCAAACCTATGGCGCTTAATCTTATTGACGCGGGGTATTCGCTGGTTGTTTACGACATTAACCCAAAGCCGGTTGAGGATCTCAGGGAAGCGGGGGCCGAGGTCGCATCCAGCGCAAAGGAAGTTGCGGAGAAGACCAGCGTTATCATCACCATGCTGCCTAATTCGCCCCATGTCAAGGAGGTCGTTTTCGGGGAAAAAGGTATCATTGAAGGCATTCAGAAGGATGCCATACTTATCGATATGAGTTCCATCGCTCCTGCCGCGTCCAAGGAGATTGCGGAGGGTCTCAGCAAAAAGGGAGCACATATGCTGGACGCGCCCGTCAGCGGCGGAGAACCGAAGGCAATTGACGGGACCCTGTCCATCATGGTCGGCGGCAAAAAGGAGATATTTGACAAGGTATACGATATCCTTATGGTTATGGGCAGTTCTGCCGTGTTGTGCGGAGATGTAGGCGCGGGGAATACCACCAAGCTTGCGAACCAGATCATCGTTGCCGCCAACATTGCAGCGCTTTCGGAGGCATTGGTCCTGGGCAAGAAGGCCGGCGTAGATCCTGAAGTGATATTCAAGGCCATAAGGGGAGGCCTTGCAGGAAGCACGGTTATGGAAGCGAAGGCTCCGATGATGATACAGGGCAACTTTAAGCCTGGCTTCCGCATTGCGCTGCATATCAAGGATCTGAACAACGTCCTTGAAACCGGCCATGAATATGGGGCGCCGCTGCCGCTGACCTCCGTAGTGATGGAAATGATGCAGTGGCTGAAAGCCAATAATTATGATATAGAAGACCACAGCGCGCTCCTGAGGTATTACGAGAACCTGGCCGGAGCTACTATCCGGGATTGATTCCGGCAATACGCGACATATAGCGCGCTGCGTTTCCCATGGGGTCATAGGGGTGGAAATAAATGAATGTAAAGGATAAGGTAATACTGGTCACGGGCGGCGCAGGCGGCCTGGGAGCCGCCATAGGGAAGTGCCTGGCAGAAAACGGGGCGGAGGTGTACCTGCTTGACCTGGACGAACAGCGGGGAGCCGGGATCGCCGGAGAGATTGTAAATAGCGGCGGACGTGCGCATTTCAAAAAAATCGACCTTACCAGTGAAATTGAATGGAAGACCGTCGTGGACGACATCGTCGCATTGTCAGGCCGTATAGACGTACTTGTAAACAACGCGGGGATCAATATCCGAAAGCCCATAGAGGAAATGTCCATAGATGAATGGCAGAAGATGATGCTCGTAAACACCGGCAGTGTCTTCCTGGGGTGCAAATACTCCATCCCGGTTATGCGCAGGCAGGGCGGCGGCGTCATCATAAACACATCCTCGGTCTGCGGGCTCATTGGCCATAAATATACTCCCGAAGCATACACAGCTACCAAGGGAGCGGTTACGCTGTTAACCAAGGCGGTGGCCTCGCGTTACGCCAGGTACGGTATCAGGTGCAATTCCATCCATCCCAGCACCGTCCTTACACCTTTAACCGAGGTATTTCTTCAGGATCCTGAAAGAAGGCGCGAGCGATTTGACGAGGTGCCCCTCGGAAGGCTGGCGACCGTTGAGGATGTTGCCTATGCGGTGTTGTACCTTGCAAGTGATGAGGCATCCTTTATCAACGGTGTCAGTCTGCCGATCGACGGGGGTGTAACCTGCTGCTGAAGGCAAAGCCAGTGTTTTCATTGATACCCCTTCACATATACAAAGGCAGCATTCCTTTGCCAGTGTGCCGGTGAGTTCCGGAATAATTGCTGTCAATGTTGTTTATAATCCTTATCAATGGGTATAGAAGTATCTGTACCCATTTTTTTTCCTATGACGATTTCAACCTCCCGTTCTTTGGTTTAGGCTCCCAATGGAGCCTCAGAAGCGGCTTATGTATTTTAACACAGGAATCATGGTGTAACCAGGATGGATATCATTCGATAAGGTCTTTCAAATGAGCAGGCAGCTTGGGAATGAGCTAACGTATTGAGGGGGCGTTTATGAAAAAGGTTCTGGCCCTGATTTTTGCATGTTTTGCAATGGCTGCCACAATGACAGGACCTTGTGTGGCAGCGGGGCTAATCAACTGGACCGAGGAAGAGATTGCATTTATGGAACGGCATCCTGTCATCCGGATCGGTGTGGATCCCAAGTTTGTGCCCTATGAGTTCATCGATGAAGATGGTGAATACAAGGGAATCGCCGCGGATTTTCTATCATTGATCAGCGAGAGGACGGGACTGCAGTTCCAGGTCGCGGAAGGGCTGACATGGCCGGAGGTATACGATCAGGCTTTGTCAGGAGAGATTGATATGCTGCCCGCGATATCCCTGACCAGCGAGCGGGAAAGGTATTTTCTTTTTTCCGAACCCTATATTAATTTCAGACGTGTTATTGTGACCCGTGCAACCGATACCGGCATTACCGATATCGATGATCTTGCCGGGCTTACTGTTGCAGTGCAAAGAAACAGTTCACACCACAGTTATCTCCTTGGATACCCAAAGATCAACCTGAGTCTGTACGATTCCGCCGAAACAGCCCTGACCCATGTGGCCCATGGAAACGAGCGGGTATTCGTGGGCAATCTTGCCACCATCAGCTACCTTGCGCGTATAAACACGCTGACCAACCTGAGGTTTATCGCTTTCGAGGGTGAAAAGCAGCAGTCCCTGCATTTCGCCGTACGCAGGGACTGGCCTGTATTGGCAGACATCATAAACAAGGCTCTCGCCGATATCTCCATGGAAGAGAAAAACGCCATTATATCCAGGTGGGTTGGTTTTGAATCGGAGATCAACTATGGCCCCGTCTTTCGGATTGTTCTGATAGCCGGCTCATTATTGGCAGTTATGATGGTTGTGTCTTTCCTGTGGAATATCCGGTTAAGGAAGGAGATAAAACAACGTCTCCTGATCCAGGCCGACCTGGAAAAGGCAAAACGTGAGGCGGATGAAGCCAATGAGTTCAAGTCAAACTTCCTGGCCAGAATTTCCCATGAGATACGGACCCCGCTGAATGCTATCATGGGAATGTCCTATCTCCTTAAAAAAACAGACCTGTCTTCCACCCAGAAATTGTATGCCGACCGGATAAGGCAGGCGGCCAGCAATATGCTGAACATCATCAACGATATCCTTGATTTCTCCAGGATCGAGGCCGGGAAAGTGGAACTTGAGACGGCATCATTCAACCTGGACCAGGTCATCGAGGACGTGGTCAATATCATCTCGTACAAGATCGAGGAACAGGGAATCAACTTCAGGTTTTATAAAGATCCCGCTGTTCCCAGCTGGTTCTACGGAGACGCCAAGAGGATAGAACAGATACTCGTTAACCTCCTGAGCAATGCGGCAAAGTTCACCAGCGAGGGTGAGGTCTCGCTGGAGGTCAGGCTTGTGGCAAGGGAAAACGACAGGTATCACCTGTCCTTCTCGGTGCAGGATACCGGCATCGGCATGACCCAGGAGCAGGTCAATAGCCTCTTCAAGCCGTTTGTACAGGGTGACAGCAGCATAACCCGCCGCTTCGGAGGAACCGGTCTGGGGCTGTCCATTGTCAAGAGCCTGGTGGACATGATGGGTGGCAGAATTCAGGTTTTCAGCACGCCAGGGGCGGGCTCTACATTTATCGTCGATTTGTCCCTGGATATCGACAGGGAAAAGGAAGCGACAAGCCTGGGTATCCTGCCGCCCGGACAATTGAAGGATATCAGGGTGCTGGTGCTGGACAAATCGGTGGAGGACATGAACCTCATTGGGAACTATCTTGGGAATTTCGGGCTGCAATATGAGCTGACCAGTTCCCAGACCAGCGCGGCAAGCATGCTGGAAGCCGAGGGCAACGGATCTTTACAGCCCTTTGATCTGTTTATCGTGGATTATAACACCCCGCAGGAAGGTGGTATAAAATATATTGAGTCCATACGCAGCAGCGGCAGGATCAAGAGGATGCCGAAAATCATCATGCTGTTACCCATGATGAGGGAGGACCTGCTTGAGAAGCTCGACCAGTACGGAATTGATCTTGGCATAGGGAAACCCATCATTCCGTCCATACTTTTCAACGGCATCCTGGATTTATTCGCGCCCAAGGCATCGCCCGCCGCTGAAAGCAGGACCGAGGAGCTGCAAATGCCCGAAAAGAGATATATCGTTTTACTGGCCGAAGATAACAAAACCAACCAGCTGATAGTCAAGTCCCTACTGCAGCAGGCGGGCATTGAACTGCTGATTGCCGGGGACGGCAAGGAAGCCGTTGAGATGTACCAGCGTCACCATGACAGTGTGGACCTGGTACTGATGGATTTGCATATGCCGGTCATGGATGGTTATGAAGCTGCCAGTGAAATAAGAAGGATATCCGGTAACGTGCCCATTGTGGCGCTGACAGCGGACGTGGTTGGAGGAGTCCTGGAAAAATGCCGGCAGTACGGGATCCATCATTGTATCAGTAAACCTTTCAACCCTGAGGATTTTGCCAGGAGGGTCACGGATATTATAGAGAAAAGGGATCGTGAAGAACCGGAGACAGGTGTGCTGGACCTGTCCGCAGGACTTCGAAGCGTCGGGGGAGACCCCGAGATTTACAAGCAGGTTTTAGCCGAGTTTCGCAATGAGAACGGCGAAACCCTGGGCGGTCTTGCCTCGGCAATCGTTGAAAAAAGGCACGATGAGGCGGCAAAGATTATACATAAAATCCGGGGCAGCCTGGGGAGCATCGGGGCTTCAGAGGTTTACGAGGTATCCACCGCATTGCAGAAAGCCCTGCATGAAGGTAATGACAAGGAAACAGAGTTCCTGATGGGAAAATTCCTTAAACTGTTCACACAACTGCTTGAGGAGATTGATCGATATATTAAGTAAGAGCATGGCAGTTTGGTAGGCATTGATGTACATGCTTGTGTAAGGAGGGTGCAGGATGCCATTCAAGATTCTGGTAGTAGATGATTCTGCGACAGACCGGCTGCTCATTCAAAAGATGCTGAACAGTTACGATGTCATAACGGCAGGCGACGGTTATGAAGCCATGCGTATGATTGAGGAGCATAAGGATATTGACCTTATAATCCTGGATCTTAACATGCCCGGAATGGATGGATTCCAGGTGCTGGAAGCATTGAAGTCCAATGACCGGCTGGGAAAGACACGGGTAATCATTCTGACCATCTACGAGGAACTGGAGAATGAAATCAAAGGATTGCAGCTGGGAGCGGTAGATTATATCAGAAAGCCCATCCATATGGAAGCGCTGGCGGCCAGGATCAGGGTCCATGCCGAACTTCTCGGAATTCAGCGGGAACTGGAGAAAAAGATCAAGGAGCAGGGGCTGACCGTAGAAACAATATTCAACCAGGCGCCTATCGGAATAGCTGTTTCCCATAATTTTGAGCCCGTTACCGAGGAAGAAAACCCCTATTTCAGTGTCAATCCCATGTTTGAAAGAATCAGCGGGAGAAGCAGGGAAGAACTGCTTAGGCTGGGATGGGCAAATATAACTCATCCCGATGATCTTGAAGAGGATCTGAAAAACTATAAGAGGCTCAAGGCAGGCGAAATCGACAGTTATTCAATGGACAAGCGGCTTATTAAGCCGGACGGCTCAGAGGTTTGGGTGCACATGATCGTGGCAACCCTGACACTGTCCAGTGAGCATCGATATAACCATATCTGCCTGGTCCAGGATATAACCGAGCGTAAAAACATTGAAAAAGCCCTGAGTGAGAGCGAGCGCAGCAAATCGGTGCTTCTTTCACATCTGCCCGGACTGGCCTACAGATGCAATTTCGATCGGGATTGGACCATGCAGTATGTTTCGGAGGGCTGCTACAGGCTGACAGGCTATCCGCCTGAAAGCCTTCTGTACAACAAGGAGATATGCTTCAACGATATAATCGCGCCGGAATATCGCGAACTCCTCTGGGAGGAATGGAACCGCATCCTTCCCGGGAGGCTTCCCTTCAAGTATGAGTATGAGATCATAACCGCCAGCGGGGAACGGAAATGGGTCCTCGAGATGGGAGAAGGCATTTACACCGAGCAGGGTGAAATTGAGGCCGTTGAAGGAATCATCATCGATATTACCGACCGGAAAGAGATGGAGGACAAGCTCAAATACAGCAATGAGCATGACAGGAATACAGGCCTGTATAACCTGAATTACCTGGAAGATCTTCTCGACACCGATTCCAGGATACAGACCGACGAGAAAAGGGCCCTGGTGGGCATTAACCTGAGTGTCGTACAGTCAATAGTCATGACCTATGGGTACCATTACACGCAGGACCTGATAAAACATGTCGCTAATGCCCTCATGAAGTACTGTACGGGCAGGAGAATGCTGTTCAGCACGCATGAGTACCAGTTTGCCTTTTACCTGAAAGGCTACCATGGGAAAAGTGAACTGCTTGAGTTCTGCAACTCCATTATAGGCACTCTGGGACCAATGCTTGCCATTGAAAGGATGGCGGGCGGGATCGGAGTTGTTGAGATCAGTCCTGATAAAGGGTGGGATGCCGACCGGCTTTTGCAGAACCTGCTGATAGCTTCCGAAAAGGCGATGGGCGCAGGCGATAAGGAGTTTGGCATCTGTTTCTATGACGACGAACTGGAGAAACAGATAATCCGCAAGAATGACATAAAGAATGAGCTTGCCAGCATTGCGTCATGCGTTAAGGATTGCGGCCTGTACCTGCAATACCAGCCCGTGGTTGACCTTAGAACGAACCGGATTTCCGGGTTCGAAGCCCTGGCAAGGCTGACCAGCAGCAAGCTGGGACGGGTGCCGCCTTTGGAGTTCATTCCCATTGCCGAGGAGACAAAGCTCATCATTCCAATCGGTATGAAGATTATCGGCCAGGCCCTGGGTTTCCTCAGGAAGCTTATAGAAAAGGGGTATAAAGAGATAACTGTTTCCATCAACGTTTCGGTTATCCAGTTGTTGGCGGATGGCTTTTCGGCGAGTTTATCTGAAATGATTGACTCATTTGGTGTGAATCCTGGGAGTGTTGCCCTTGAGATAACCGAATCCGTATTTTCTTCGGAATATGATCAGATCAACCGCATACTTGGCGAACTGAAAGCCAAAGGATTGTCCATAGCCATTGACGACTTCGGAACCGGGTATTCCTCCCTTGCAAGGGAAAGTGAGCTGAACATAAACTGCCTGAAGATAGACAAGGCATTTATAGACAACCTGTTATCGTACGATCCGAAGAAGGCTATAGCAAGCGACATCATTTCCATGGCCCATAAGTTTGGGCATTGCGTTGTAGCAGAGGGTGTTGAGTACGAAAAACAGAGGCAGTATTTACTTGAATTCGGCTGCGACAAGATTCAGGGATATCTTATCAGCAAGCCCCTGGATGAAGATGACGCAATTGAATTTTTAAAAAGGATGAATGAAAGATAAGCGTGGCAATTTCTGATTGGAAGACAGGGGAAATCATATCAGGAATCGGAACCCTCCCATGTCTTTATTCATGTCTTTTTTATCAGTTCCGGAATGTGCTTTTTTAAGGCTTCAAAGCTCTCATGGCTGATGACATGTTCAATGCGGCAGGCATCCTCTATTGCGGTTGCCTCGTCAACTCCCATCTGGATCAGCCAGTCGGATATGAGCTTATGGCGCTCAAGCATGGTGGCGGCAATCTGCTCTCCCTTTTCAGTCAGCGTGATAAACCCGTTGTCGTCCATCTCGATAAGCCCGTTTTCACGCAGCTTTTTCATGGCCACGCTTACGCTTGACTTCTTGTAATTAAGCTCATTGACTATATCTATGGACCTGACCTGGGGCAGTTTCTGCCTCAGGACCAGTATGGTTTCAAGATACATCTCGGCGGATTCGCGGATATTCAAACCAATCATCTTCTTCCCAAGGGTTTAATCGCCTGTCATGGCAAGCCATGAGGCTAGTTATAGAATAACACATTATTCCTGATTAAACAAATGAACGACAAACAGACAACGCTCGATAAAAGGTGCTGTCATACGCGGGAGGTCCCCCGAAATACTTATCCAATATCTCCTCAAGCCATATTGACATTTGGGTTAGTCTATGCTAACCTGTAATTGTGATTAGTCTAAACTAGCTTTGGAAACAACCGATGATCAGAGGGTTAAGCGTTATCCATAGGAAGGGGAGGAATGGCAATGCCCTTAACCATGGTAAAAGAAGGAGAAGAAAGGCTCATTAGGAAGATCAGCGGCAAGGCCGAGATAAAGAAATTTCTCGAAAGCCTTGGATTCGTTGTCGGCGGAACCGTTACTGTGATCAATGAGATCGCCGGCAATGTGATCGTCAACGTTAAGAATTCAAGGGTTGCCATAAGCCGTGAAATGGCTTGCAGGATCCTGGTATGAGCCGTGAAGAAGGGAGTTGTTGGGTATGGTATTGAAAGACGTTGCCTGCGGGAGCACAGTTAAGGTGCAGAAAATAATCGGCCAGGGAGCTGTGAAGCGCAGGATCATGGACATGGGCATAACAAAGGGAACCGAATTATTTGTACGCAAGGTGGCGCCCCTTGGGGATCCCATGGAGATTACAGTGCGCGGTTATGAACTATCACTGCGCAAAGCGGATGCAGAAATGATAGAGGTTGAATAATCGCAGGAGACGCCAGGTTTCCTGGTTTATTTTTACCACCGGGTTAGCCATGGCTAACCCCCATGAACTTTTACAGTAATACAGGACACGATCAATCATTGCTTGCAGGGAGGAAACGAAACCATGCCCGCCAGAATAGCACTCGCCGGCAATCCCAACAGCGGAAAGACGACACTGTTCAATACACTGACCGGTTCCAGCCAGTATGTCGGAAACTGGCCTGGCGTAACCATTGAAAAGAAGGAAGGAAAGCTAAGGAGCGATACATACAGGGATGCAGCCATCGTGGATCTCCCGGGAATATACTCCCTTTCGCCGTATACGCTGGAAGAGGTTGTCGCAAGGGATTACCTGATAGATGAAAAGCCCGATGCCATCATCAACATCGTTGACGGCAGCAACCTGGAGCGGAACCTGTATCTTACCACACAGTTGGCCGAACTTGGAATACCCATGGTGGTGGCGGTCAACATGATGGATATCGTTGAAAAATCAGGGGACAGGATCAACCTTGATAAGCTTTCTGAAAGGCTGGGCTGTCCTGTTACTGGGATTTCGGCGTTAAGGAAGACAGGGATCGCAGATGCGGTTAATAAGGCTGTTGAGCTTGCAGAAAGGAAAACTCCCATGGTTCCCCGTCACAGGTTTTCGGATGAGGTGGAGCAGGCTATTGCAAGCATAGAAGAGCTTCTGGGGGACAAGGTTGAAGAAAGGCACAGGCGCTGGACAGCAATCAAGATCTTTGAACGTGATATAAAGGTTATGGAGCGCATGGACCCTGATGATAACCTCAGGGAACGTATCGAGGATATTATCAAAAGCTGTGAAACCGCAATGGATGATGACCCCGAGAGCATCATCACCAATGAGCGCTACCTGTACATCGCATCCATCATAAAGGACTGCTGCAGGAAGAAGAGCAATGGGAAGATGACCACCTCCGACAAAATTGACAGGGTGGTTACCAACAGGTGGCTGGCACTGCCCATATTCGCGCTGGTCATGTTTGCCGTTTACTACGTATCGGTAACGACTGTCGGCACATGGGTGACCGACTGGACAAATGACGTGCTTTTCGGCGAGATCATACCACCGGCGATGGAAAGCTTCCTCTCTTCCATTGGGACAGCCTCCTGGCTGCAGTCGCTTATTCTGGACGGAATAGTCGCGGGTGTGGGGGCAGTATTGGGGTTCGTACCGCAGATGCTGGTTCTCTTTTTATTCCTGGCTTTGCTTGAAGACTGCGGGTATATGGCAAGGGTCGCGTTCATTATGGATCGTATTTTCAGGAAATTCGGCCTGTCGGGAAAATCCTTCATCCCCATGCTCATAGGAAGCGGGTGCGGTGTTCCGGGAATTATGGCATCCCGTACCATTGAAAATGATCGTGACCGAAGGATGACCATCATGGTTACAACTTTCATACCCTGCAGCGCCAAGATGCCCGTTATTGCCCTTATTGCCGGCGCATTGTTCGGCGGCGCGTGGTGGGTGGCGCCCAGCGCCTACTTTGCAGGGGTTGCGGCGATTATCAGTTCGGGTATTATCCTTAAGAAAACCCGGATATTCGCCGGCGATCCGGCCCCGTTTGTCATGGAACTGCCTCCGTACCACAGGCCCGTTGCCGGAAACGTGTTCCGCAGCATGTGGGAGCGCAGCTGGTCCTTCATAAAGAAAGCCGGTACCGTAATACTGCTGTCCACCATCGTTGTATGGCTTATGTCCGGTTTTGGCATTGTGGATGGGAGGCTTGCCATGGTTGAAGACGCAAACGACAGTTTCCTGTCCAGGATTGGCGGAGCAATCGCCCCCATATTCGCGCCCCTGGGATGGGGGTTCTGGCAGGCCGCGGTGGCCTCAATCACCGGGCTTGTCGCCAAGGAAAACGTGGTTGGCACCCTTGGCATACTTTTCGGATTTGCAGAGGTAGCCGAGGATGGCGTCGAAATCTGGGGACTTTTAGCCTCGAGTTTTACGGCGTTGTCAGCGTACTCCTTCCTGCTGTTCAACCTGCTCTGCGCGCCGTGCTTTGCCGCGATAGGCGCCATCAGGAGGGAAATGAACAGCGCGAAATGGACATGGATCGCCATCGGTTACCAGACCCTGTTTGCCTATGGGGTAGCCATGTGCATCTACCAGCTTGGTATGCTGTTTGCAGGCAACGGCTTCGGTATAGGAACAGCGGCCGCTATCCTGGCATTGGCGTTATTCCTGTATCTGCTGATCAGGCCGGATAAAGCCAAGGGGACAAAGCCAAGGGGGACGGTTCCTGTGGTTTGAAATACCAAGGCGCGAAATACCAAGGAACGGTCCCTGTGGCTTCAAGAACGGGGTCATGTAATCAATTAGGGGAATATACAGGCTTCCTCATACGGGGAAAGGCTGATGAGAATATAAAGGATAAACCGGAAAAGCGGATGAAATTGTTTATTGAGCAAGGGAGGGGAGATCATGTTCCAGATCATCGCTGATAATATCGCAACCATAGTTATAAGCGCCCTGCTGATGGCAGCGGTTATAAGCATAATAGCCGGCATGGCGAAAAAGAAAGCGAAGGGAGAGTCCGTTAGCTGCGGGTGCGGCTGCAGCGGCTGCCCGAGCGCTTCATTATGCCATGTGCCGGTGAAACAGGAAAACGACAGGTAAAAGCCAAGGGGACAGTCCCCTTGGCTTTAAGGTTAACTCTTTTGGATAACGGCGTTTGGAGACTGTCGCTAATCCCCGGTGAGATGCTTATTTTCTTATGGTTTTGCAAATGATATGAGAAAGCCGGATCATGAATGAAAGGGTGAAGCGATGGAGCTGTTTATGCCAGAAAGGGTTATCTTCGAGCCCTCCAGCCTGGATTATCCCTTAGGGCAGAGAATACATGAATACTTCAAGGACAAACCGGTGGCCGTCCTCATGGCCAGCGAGAAAAACGCCGCCCGTTCCATACCGGGCACAACCCCTGCCGAGAAGTATGCCAATTCTAAAAGGACACTGCTCATTACCACCAACAAGCTTAAGAAGCTTGATGTATGCAGGCCTTCAGCAGATTACCAGTTCTCCCTTGTAAGCAACTGTCCTGGCCATTGCGAGTATTGCTACCTGCAGACCACCCAGGGGACAAAACCCTATATAAAGGTATTTGTAAACCTGGAGGATATATTTGAGGTGATAAAAGACCATATCAAACAGAATGAGGATAAAACAACCACCTTTGAAGCCGCCAGCCTGGGGGATCCGCTGGCCCTGGAGCATATTACGGGAAGCCTGGCCAGAACCATAGAGTTTTTCTCAGGCCTGGAGCATGGGAGACTCAGGGTGGTGACGAAGTTTCCGAATGTGGATTCCCTGTTGAATCTTGACCATAAGCAGAAAACCACCTTCAGGATCAGTATTAATTCCGATTATGTTTTACGTTTCGAGCACAATACCGCAAGCCTGGATGAGCGGGTGGAAGCAGCGGCCAAGCTGGTGCATGCAGGCTATCCTGTAGGGTTTATCGTGGCTCCCATCATGCAGTATGATAACTGGAAAGGAGAATATGATGCGCTGTTTCGAGAACTGGAGGCCCGATTGGGCCCCGAACTCAGCCGTAAGGAATTGACCTTTGAACTGATTCAGTACCGGTTCACAGCCGCTGCCAAGGAGCTTATCCTTCAAAGGTTTCCCAATACCAGGCTGGATATGGATGAGGAGAAAAGAAGCCTTAAGTGGGGAAGATTCGGACGCTGCAAATATGTGTACCCTAAGGAGCAGGCGCAAGAGATCAGGGAATACCTGACATCGCAAGTTCTTGGAAGATTTCCTCAGGCCAGGATTCAGTACTTCACTTAAAGCCATGGGGACTGTCCCCGCGGCTTTATTCCCATTCAACCGTTGCGGGCGGCTTGGACGTGATATCGTACACCACGCGGCTCACCGAGGGGATTTCCCTGGTTATCCGCGAAGCGATGCGGGATAAAACCCTGTGGGGAAGCGGGGTATACTCGCAGGTCATGAAATCGCTGGTATCCACGGCCCTGAGGGCGATAACCGTGTCATATGTCCGGTCATCTCCCTTTACACCCACCGAGCGCACGCCGGTATGCACGGCGAAATACTGCTGCGGCTTGCGTTTAAGTTTCTCTATCTCCTGGCACATGATGTAGTCGGCCATGCGGACGACCTCCAGTTTTTCCCGGGTCACCTCGCCCATGACACGGACGGCCAGCCCGGGCCCGGGGAAGGGCTGCCTCTCTGTGATGGACGCGGTAAGCCCGAGTTTTCTCCCGAGAACCCGCACCTCGTCCTTGAAGAGCCTGGAAAGGGGCTCGATAAGTTCGGCAAAAGCAAGGTTTTCCGGGAGCCCGCCCACGTTATGGTGGCTCTTGATGGTCGCTCCGTGCTTGCCGCCCGATTCAACAACATCAGGGTATATGGTGCCCTGTGCCAGGAAAGGAATATTGCCAAGTTTCCCGGCTTCTTCCTCAAACACGCGGACGAACTCCTCACCGATGATCTTTCGTTTCTGTTCCGGGGATGTCACGCCCTTCAGCCTGGCCAGGAAACGATCCTGTGCGTTTACCCGGATGAAATTCAGATCCATGGCGGAAAAAACCCGTTCAATATCGTCGGCTTCCTTGTACCGCATGAAGCCGTGATCCACAAAGACGCAGGTGAGCTGACCGGGTATGGCCTTAGACAGCAGCGCGGCGCAGACAGAACTGTCCACTCCGCCCGACAGGGCCAGCAATACCTTCTGCTCGCCAACCCTCCGCCTTATTTCGCGTAACTGCGTATCAATGTAATCATCGAGATGGTAGTCGCCTTTCGCGCTGCAGATGTCAAACAGGAAATTACCTATAATTCTGCGCCCGTTATCGGTATGTTCAACCTCGGGATGGAACTGGACGCCGTAGAGCTTCAGCGCCGGGTTTTCACAGGCGGCATTTGGGCAGCTGGCCGTTTCGGCAGTAGTTAAAAAGCCGTCGGGAAGCCTGCTTACACGGTCGGTATGGCTCATGAGCACGGTGCTGCGCTCCGGGATATCATTAAAAAGCGGCGAACCGGTATCGAGGCGGGCCTTCACCCGACCGTACTCGCTCTTTTCGCACGGCTGCACCGTTCCTCCGAGCATATGGCACATAAGCTGCATCCCGTAACAGATGCCAAGGATGGGTATTCCCAGCCTGAAGATCTCCGGGTCGCATTTCAGGGAATCAGGAAGGTATACGCTGTGGGGTCCGCCTGTCAGTATGATGCCGACAGGGTTTAGTTCCCTGATCTTTTCGGCGCTTGTCCTGCCCGGCCAGATTTCCGAGTATACCGAATGCGACCGCACGCTCCGGGCAATAAGCTCCTTGTACTGCCCTCCGAAGTCCAATACCAATATAAGTTCGCTCATATTCCCACCATCCTGTCAACTGCCATTCCCGATCTGCCGCCAGTCATCCCGTAACCCGGGTTAATCCTGCCTGGAGAACGTTTCAGAAAAGGCGCTCACCACATCATGCGCGCGCCTGATGCGCCGGCATCCGGACCGGCTTACGCTCCGCTTTTGCATGAACTGGTGAACGCCTTTGTTCAATGGATAATAATATACAGAAAACCGGGACCATTGTCAATGGTTGTGCTGGCAGAGAAAAAAAGGGCAAATGCTCTTCCGGGGGGTCGATGCATTTGCCAAACGCCATGAATTAAGATAAGACGGTCAAATGGCCATGAGTATCAATTATTCATTGACGCTGTTCAACATTTCCGCATAGTTTGGCAGCGTCCAATGCTTGCTGCTTACAATCATTTCAAGCTCGTCCACGACCAGCCTGAGTTCGTTCATGGCTGTGCAGACCTTTTCACGGTATGCCCTTGCAAGCTCCAGCTTATCCTTGATCTCCCTCACGGCTATTGTCTGCCTCGAAAGGTACTCCAGACGCTTGCCCAGCAGGTCGGCGAGCTTTGAAATCTTGCCCAGGAGGTCTTCTTCCAGGCCGGACTGGATCCCGGCGCCCACTGACTTCTTGCTGAGGATAAGCTGTGCCAGTTCGTTCTCATAGGCTACAACTGCGGGAATCACATACTTGTACACCATATCAATCATGGTAAGCGCTTCTATATTTATGGTCTTCGAGTAGTTTTCCAGCAGTATCTCGTAGCGTGAATGAATTTCATGCTCACTGAACACATTATGGCGTGAGAACAGTTCTATGCTCTTCGGGTGGATAAAGGCGGGCAGGGCATCAGGGGTTGTCTTGAGGTTGGACAGGCCTCTGCGCTCGGCCTCCTTTACCCACGCGGGGTCGTATCCGTTTCCGTTGAATATGATGCGCTTGTGCTCCTTGATGGTTCTCCTGATAAGCCTTCCCAGGTCCGACCTGAAATCGCTGCTCTGTTCCAGTTCGTCGGCGAATTGTCTCAGGACCTCGGCCACGATAGTGTTAAGCACGATGTTGGGACCGGCGATATTGAACGCTGAGCCCAGCATGCGGAATTCAAACTTGTTGCCCGTGAATGCAAAGGGCGATGTACGGTTCCTGTCGGTGGTATCCTTCGGAATATGTGGCAGGACCGTCGCCCCTATTTCCATCAGGGTTTTGCCCTTGCCCACGTACAGGGTGTCGTTTTCCAGGGCATCGAGGATGTCGGTCAGTTCTTCGCCCAGGAAGATGGAAACGATAGCGGGCGGCGCTTCGTTGGCCCCAAGACGGTGGTCGTTGCCGGCGCTGGCAACCGAAACGCGAAGCAGATCCTGGTAATCATCCACGGCCTTTATTACGGCTACCAGGAACAAAAGGAACTGGGCGTTTTCAAATGGTGTGTCGCCGGGTTCCAGCAGGTTGACCCCGGTATCGGTGGAGATGGACCAGTTAATGTGCTTTCCGCTGCCATTGATCCCCGCAAATGGCTTTTCATGCAACAGGCAGGTCAGGCCGTGCTTTGCGGCGACGCTCTTTAATAGTTCCATGATCAGCTGGTTGTGGTCGGTAGCTATATTGGTTTCTGAGTATACGGGTGCAAGCTCGTGCTGTGCGGGAGCCACCTCGTTATGCTCGGTCTTGGCATAAATGCCCAGCTTCCACAATTCCTCATCCAGGTCGCGCATGAACCTGGAAACCCGCTTCTTGATAGCACCGAAATAATGATCTTCCATTTCCTGGCCCTTGGGCGGACGGGCGCCGAACAGCGTCCTGCCGCAGTACATAAGGTCTGGCCTTTTTAAGTACATGCTTCTGTCAATCAGGAAATACTCCTGCTCGGGACCCACAGAAGATACAACGCGTTTTACCTCGTCGTTCCCAAACAGGCGGAGCACTCTCAGGGCCTGTTTGCTCAGGGCTTCCATTGACCGCAGCAGCGGCGTTTTCTTGTCAAGCGCTTCACCGCTGTATGAACAGAAGGCGGTGGGTATATAGAGGGTATTATCCTTTATGAAGGCATAGGAGGTAGGATCCCATGCGGTATATCCTCTCGCCTCGAACGTGCTGCGAAGTCCCCCCGACGGGAAACTGGACGCATCGGGTTCGCCCTTTACCAGCGCTTTCCCGGAAAACTCCATGATGGCCCTTCCTTCACCGTCAGGCATGATGAAACTGTCGTGCTTTTCGGCGGTTACTCCCGTCATGGGCTGGAACCAGTGCGTAAAATGGGTAGCGCCCTTTTCCATGGCCCAATCCTTCATCGCGCTTGCCACTACGTTCGCCACGTCGAGTTCCAGGTGGGCGCCGGTGGCCATGGTTTTCCTGAGAGCCTTGTAAACATCCTCAGGAAGACGCTCCTTCATCACCTTGTCGTTGAACACCATGCTGCCGAAGAGTTCCCTAATATTCTCATCAGCCACTGCAATCCCTCCTTCAAAATAATTCCAGTCCGGCCGCTTTGCAGCCGGTGGGTATCGGGGTCCCATACCGGGACCTGCGCCTTGACGATGCGCGCCTGTTGTAACAGCAACATGCAGGGTTTTGTCTGCTCTATACCGCCGCCCATGGAAAGGACGAATATGGAATGATTCCCTGATATCCTTTCCTGCACATGCGTATAATACAAAAAGCAAAGGCGCTGCGGACCTTTTTTATCCACAGCGCCTTTGCTGTTCAGAAAAGAATATAGCATACCGAAGCCGGGTCTGTCAATGCTTTTATCAACATTTTATTAAGAATGTGCAACAGGGATTATACTCGTCTTGCAATATGACCTGCCGGTGAATAAATATAAGCTATGTTTTTATAAAAATATGCAAGTTTCAGAATAAAAAATTTCAAAAAACCTATCGACACGCTGTGGGATTTGCAGTATAATATACCTGTGAACAAAGGCGTTCATCATATAGTGTCAGGCAAAAGGCCTGTTGGGCCTGCTGCCGACCGAAGACACTGTGTGATGAACGCCTTTGTTTATTAGCTCGAGTTTGCTGGAGGTATGACCTGTGAGGGAAGGAATGTACAGAAATGTGTCGGGATGCGCTATATCCGGTATCATTTCCAGATCGGGAAAGCGTTTTTCCGGCGAACGCATAATTGAATCCGTCGCCACCATGCGCGAGCGCTCCAACGGCCTTGGAGGAGGGTTCGCCGCATATGGCATTTACCCTGAATATAAGGATTATTATGCATTCCATATATTTTACAATGACAACGCCGCGAAGAAGGAATGCGAAACTTTCCTGGAAGAACATTTTGATATCATCAACCTTTCCAGGATTCCGACACGGAAGATTCCCGAAATCACCGACGAGCCCCTGATATGGCGGTACTTTGTGCTGCCGCTGCCCACAAAGCTCGCGGCAAGCCAGCTTGACGAGCGGGAGTACGTGGTAAGGTGCGTGTTCAGGATCAACACCGGCATCGACGGCGCATATGTTTTTTCCAGCGGAAAGAACATGGGGGTTTTCAAGGCTGTTGGGTTCCCCGAGGATGTGGGGCGTTTCTACAAGCTGGAGGAGTATGAAGGCTATTGTTTCACCGCCCATGGCCGGTATCCCACGAACACACCCGGCTGGTGGGGCGGGGCCCATCCCTTTTCACTGCTGGATTATACGGTGGTCCATAATGGCGAGATCTCTTCATATGATGCCAACCGGCGCTCCATAGAGATGTATGGGTACAAGTGCACGCTGCTGACCGATACCGAGGTCATCGCCTACATGATTGACTACCTGCACAGGAGGATCGGGCTCACCCTTGATGAAATCTGCCATGTCTTTGCCGCTCCCTTCTGGTCGACCATAGAGGGAAAGCCGAAGCAGGAGCGGGAAGAACTGAAGTTTTTAAGAAATGTGTTTTCCTCCCTGCTGATCACCGGCCCGTTCTCAATCATAGTTGGCTTTGAGGGCGGAATGATGGCGCTGAACGACCGGCTGAAGCTGCGCAGCATGGTGGTCGGCGAAAAGGACGACATGGTCTATGTGGCCAGCGAGGAGGCGGCCATAAGGATAATCCAGAACGACCTGGACAGGGTATGGTCGCCCATGGGAGGCGAAGGCGTAATTGTTACAGTTGAAGGGGTGAAGAACTGATGGCAGTTGAATATATACAACCGGAATATGAAGTCGTCAGAAACCAGGAACGATGCATTGTCTGCCGCGTATGCGAGCGTCAGTGCGCCAACCAAGTCCATGAATACCTGAAAGACAGCAACAGGATGGTGGCCGATGATTCCAAATGCGTCAATTGTCACCGCTGTGTGGCATTGTGCCCTACACGGGCCCTGAAGATCGTAAAATCTCCGCATACATTCAAGGAGAACACGAACTGGAGCGGAAAGGCCATCAGCGAGATCTACAAGCAGGCGGAATCCGGCGGAGTGCTGCTGTCCAGCATGGGAAACCCGGAGAACTACCCGGTATATTTTGATAAAATGCTGCTCAACGCGTCCCAGGTTACCAATCCTTCCATCGACCCCTTAAGGGAACCCATGGAAACCAGGGTGTTCCTGGGAGCAAAACCTGAGCGGATAGAGAGGGATGAAAAGGGCAGGATCATCAGGAGCCTGCCTCCCCAAATCCAGCTTTCCATGCCAGTCATGTTTTCTGCAATGAGCTACGGCTCCATTAGCTACAACGCCCATGAGAGCCTGGCCAGGGCGGCTGCCGAACTGGGCATCCTCTATAACACAGGGGAAGGCGGGCTTCACGAGGACCTTTACAAGTACGGCAAAAACACCATTGTCCAGGTGGCTTCCGGGCGTTTCGGGGTACATAAGGACTATCTGGAAAGCGGCGCCGCCATTGAGATCAAGATGGGGCAGGGAGCAAAGCCCGGTATCGGCGGCCACCTGCCGGGAGAAAAGGTCGGGATGGATATTTCACGTACCCGTATGATCCCGGAGGGAACCGACGCCATCTCGCCGGCGCCGCACCATGATATTTATTCCATCGAGGATCTCAGGCAATTGGTATATTCCCTGAAAGAGGCTACCGGTTACAAAAAACCGGTTATCGTCAAGATCGCCGCCGTCCACAACGTGGCCGCCATAGCC
This sequence comes from Clostridiaceae bacterium, assembly GCA_012719645.1. Lineage (GTDB taxonomy): Bacteria > Bacillota > Clostridia > DSM-8532 > DSM-8532 > Thermoclostridium_A. The sequence goes on along the minus strand of JAAXZX010000096.1, from coordinate 20,323 downwards.
AGCGGCATCGCGCGAAGCGGCGCCGACATGATCGCCATCGACGGCTTCCGCGGCGGAACCGGCGCCGCTCCCACGCGTATCCGCGACCATGTGGGTCTTCCCATCGAGTTGGCATTGGCCAGCGTAGACAAGCGGCTGCGTGACGAAGGCATTCGCAACCGTGTCTCTATCATCGCAGGCGGAAGCATCCGCTCAAGCGCCGATGTGGTCAAGGCTATCGCCCTGGGCGCGGACTGCGTGTACATTGCCACCGCCGCGCTCGTCGCCCTTGGCTGCCATCTCTGCCGAAGCTGCCATACGGGCAAGTGCAACTGGGGTATCGCCACGCAAAGGCCGGACCTGGTAAAGAGGCTGAATCCCAATATTGGCTTCAGGAGGCTGGTCAACTTGCTGACTGCCTGGCAGCATGAGATCAAGGAAATGATGGGCGGCATGGGTATCAACTCCATCGAAGCCCTTAGAGGCAACCGTCTGATGCTCCGGGGCGTCGGGCTGAACGAAAAGGAACTGGAGATACTGGGCATAAAGCATGCCGGAGAATAGGAACCGAAGCCATAAGCCGCAGGGCAAAACCCGGGAACGGGACGGCCCTGCAGCAGGCTGCGCAATAGATATGTTTAGCGGTGGTGAATTGTGAATTGAAACGAGTATATGTAAACGAAAAATGGTGTCTTGGCTGTCATCTGTGCGAGTATTACTGCGCCTTTGCGTCCACCGGGGAAACGGACATGGCCAGGGCGCTGAAGGATATCAGGATCAACCCGCGTATAAGGGTTGAGGAATGTGAAGGGATAAGCTTTGCGGTTTCATGCCGGCACTGCCCTGAACCTCTCTGCGTAAAGGGATGCATAACAGGCGCTTTGAGAAAAATCGATGGTATTATCACTGTCGACAGAAACAGGTGCATCGGCTGCTATACATGCATACTGAGTTGTCCCTACGGCGCGGTTTCGCCCTCGGAGGACGGGGCCATACAAAAATGCGAGCTCTGCATCAAAACCCATGAAGGCACGCCCAGGTGCGTGCTGGGCTGCCCCAACGGAGCCATCGTGTTCGAGGAGAGAGGTGAGTAGTTTGGAATACGTCATCATTGGAAATTCAACGGCGGCCGTCGGAGCCGTGGAGGCCATCCGCAGGAACGACAAAACGGGAAAAATCGTTATCATCAGCAACGAGAAATATCACGTCTATTCAAGGCCGCTCATCTCATACCTGCTGTTGGGCAAGACAGACGAGGAAAGGATGAAATACCGGAATGACGATTTTTACAGTGAGCACCGGTGTGAACTGAAACTGGGCAGGACGGCCCAAAGGATAGATGTACAGGAAAAGCGTGTCATCCTGGATGACGGGGAATCTGTAAGCTATGACCGGCTGCTTGTAGCTTCCGGATCATCGCCGGTGGTTCCTCCCATACCCGGGCTGGAAAAGGTCCGGAACAAGTTTACCTTTACCACGCTGGATGATGCAAAATCGCTGGAAAAGGCGCTTTTTGAAAACGCCAGGGTACTGATCCTGGGAGCGGGCCTCATCGGTCTCAAGTGTGCCGAGGGGCTCAGCAAGAGAAATGTTGAAATAATCTGCGTGGATCTTTCCACCAGGGTGCTGTCCAGCATCCTGGATGACCAAAGCTCGGAGATTATGAAGCAGCACCTGGAGGACCACCATATCAGTTTTTATCTTGGAAGGCAGGTCACAGGCTTTAAAGATAACGTCGCCTGCCTTGATGACAATGATGAAATACCGTTCGATGTCCTCGTACTGGCAGTGGGCGTTCGCCCGAATGTTAACCTGATAAAGGATATTGGCGGCAAAACCAACAGGGGCATCCTGATAGATGAGCGGTGCAGGACATCAATTCCCGATATCTATGCCGCTGGCGACTGTTGTGAAAGCATGGACATTTCGTCGGGACAGATAAAACAGATGGCACTTTTGCCCAACGCGTACATGCAGGGGGAGTGCGCCGGGATGAACATGTCCGGGGTGGATTGCATATTTGACAAGGCCATTCCCATGAATGCCATAGGCCTGTTCGGAAAGCATATCATGACCGCGGGAACCTACACGGGTCAGACATATTATGAAAGCGACGGCAAGGACTATAAAAAGCTGTTCTATTCCAACAACAGGCTGAACGGGTTCATCCTCATCGGGAATATTGAAAAAGCGGGCATTTACACTGCGCTTATCAGGGAAAAAACGCCGCTGGACACGCTGGATTTTGAACTGATCTGTAAAACCCCCGGCCTGATGGCGTTCAGCAGGGAAACACGGGCAGAAAAGCTTGGAGGTGTAATTAATGAATATCTTGGCTCACCAGTTGGGATTTCGTGCGTTGAATGAAAAAATCCGCAACTCCAGCGAGGATGTTGTGATAGAATACTGCTATGGAGAACGCTTCATCGGAGCCGGAGCCTCGGGTAAAACCATCACGATCAACGGTACGCCGGGCAACGCTCTCGGAGCGTATCTTGACGGCGCTGTCATCATCGTAAACGGAAATGCCCAGGATGCCGTGGGCGACACGATGAATGACGGCAGGATAGTAATCCACGGAAACGCGGGGGATGCCCTGGGCTATGCCATGCGCGGCGGCAAGATACTCGTAAAGGGTAATGCCGGATACCGTACAGGTATTCACATGAAGGAGTACCAGGACAAGAAACCGGTGATCATCGTTGGAGGAAGCACGGGAAGCTTCCTGGGCGAATACCTTGCCGGCGGGCTGATTATCGTGCTGGGGATGGACACAGAGGATTGTCCGGTCGGATACTTCACCGGTACGGGCATGCATGGCGGCGAAATATTCATCAGGAGCCATAAGATGCCCAGGAGTCTGCCAAAACAGGTATGCGCCGGTCCGGCAACCGAATCGGATATGAACAGGATCATAGATATCCTGGCGGAGTTCTCGGAAACATTTGGTTTTACGATGGACGATATCCTGAGCAAACCCTTCTGCCGGCTGACGCCAAACGCAAAAAACCCATATAAGCAGCTATATACAGTAAACTGATATGACCACTGAGTTTTGAAGACAGTTACGGGCTGACCAAAATAATCGTGAGGAGGATGGCCAATGACCGCAACCGTTAGCGAGGTTTTGGAATTTGTGAAGGAGAATGATGTGAAGTTCATAAGGCTTGCTTTCTGCGATTTGCTGGGCAGACCAAAGAACATCTCCATCATGCCCGACGAATTGCCTATGGCCTTTGAACAGGGAATCTCCTTTGATGCGCACGCCATAAGCGGGTTTACCGATATCACAAAATCGGACCTGTTCCTGGTGCCGGACCCAACTACAATATCCGTTCTGCCATGGCGGCCCCAGCAGGGACGGGTGGCAAGGTTTTACTGCAATATAAAGAACCCGGATGGCAGCGCATTCTGGGGTGATTCAAGGGCAATACTCCAGTCGGTCCTGAAACGCGGAGAGCAGTTGGGCTATTCCTGCATGGTCGGCGCCGAATGCGAGTTCTACCTCTTCAAGACTGATGAAAAAGGCGAACCTACATTGATCCCGTTTGACCAGGGTGGTTACCTGGACGTGGCGCCCCTGGACAAAGGGGAGAATGTACGACGGGAGATCTGCCTCTGCCTTGAAGAAATGGGAATTCAACCTGAAACATCACACCACGAACAGGGACCGGGACAGAACGAGATCGACTTCAGGTTTTCCGATGGGCTTAGCTGCGCGGACAATTTCTTTACCTTCAAGCAGGTGGTCAAGAGCATTGCGGAAAGAAACGGGCTGTTTGCCTCATTTTCGCCGAAGCCTCTCGTTGACAGGGCCGGAAGCGGATTGCATATAAACCTGTCCCTTGTCCGAAACGGCTTTAACGTGTTCAGGAGCAGTGAAAAAAAGGATTTGATGGAAACTGAGAGCTTCATTGCGGGAATACTTGAGAAAACTCCCGAAATGACCGCCTTCCTGAATCCGCTGCCAAGCTCCTATGATCGCCTGGGCGCTTTTGAAGCGCCGAAATACGTTTCATGGTCCCAGGGCAACCGCTCACAGCTTGTCCGCATTCCTGAAGTCACCGGCGACAGGATGCGCATGGAACTCCGGTCGCCCGATCCTGCCACCAATCCCTATATTGCCTTTGCGCTCGTCATCAGCGCAGGGTTTTATGGCATGGAGCATAAGCTGCCGCTGCCCGAAAGCGTCAGCGTTGATCTGTACAATGCTGACAAAAGCGTCACCGATTCCTTGAAACGCCTGCCGGACAGCCTGGAGGAGGCTTTAAGGCTTGCCGAGGGATCCGGTTTTGTCCAGGATACACTGGGCGCCAGGGCGGTTGAACGTTATGTCAAACTGAAAAAGCAGGAGATTGAGGCTTACAACCTTGCCCGGAATAAACGCGAATACTTTCTTGAACATTATTTCAAGTACATCTGACAGTTCTGCCAAGGATTGACGGAAGGGTGGGATGCCATGGACAGTGCTCTTATTGTAAGCTATTCTGAAAAAACGGCAGATTCTCTGGCACAAATCCTTGCTGAGGCCTCTGTGAGCCGCATAACCACCCTTTCAAATGCTGCCCAGGCCAGGCGGGCGCTGATAGACAACGACTTCGATTTATGCATCGTCAACGCGCCCCTGCCCGATGAATCGGGTGAGAGTTTTGCCCGTTACGTTGCCGAAACGGGGGTTTGCGAAGTCATCCTGATGGTCAAGGCAGAGCACTATGACGAGGTTGCCAGCAGGGTTGAAGATTGCGGTGTTGTTACCATTTCCAAGCCTGTGAATAAGGCTATGCTCTGGAATGCCATAAAACTTACGGCGGCAATCCATAATAAGGTCAAAGCCATACACAATGAGAATAAAAAGCTTATCCAGAAGATTGAGGATATAAGGATAATAGACAGGGCGAAATGCCTTCTGATCTCGCAGCTTTCCCTGTCCGAGCCTGAAGCCCACAGGTATATTGAAAAGCAGGCTATGGATATGCGGATGACGCGAAGGCAGGTAGCCGAAGCGATCCTGAAGATCTATGAAAACTGATAAACCCTTGCGGGTAAGGAAAAACTGACTGCAAGGGTTGTCTTTTGTTGATTGGGAACCGGTTCATTCATGCAGTAAGGAGTGGTGAAAGCATGACAAAGTTTATTTTCATTACAGGGGGCGTTGTGTCCGGGCTTGGAAAAGGCATTACAGCCGCCAGCCTGGGGCGGCTGCTGAAACAGAGAGGCCTTAAGGTGGCCGCGCAGAAGCTTGATCCGTATATGAATGTGGATCCCGGGACGATGAGCCCGTTCCAGCACGGGGAGGTTTTTGTCACAGATGACGGCGCTGAAACCGACCTGGACCTGGGGCATTATGAGCGCTTTATTGATGAGGACCTGACCAGGTTTTCCAACCTCACATCGGGCAAGGTCTACTGGAACGTGCTGAACCGTGAGCGCTCGGGTGGTTACCTTGGACAAACCGTGCAGGTAATCCCCCATATTACCGGGGAGATTATGGACTTCATATACAGCGGCGCTGAGAAAAGCGGCGCCGATGTGCTGATCACCGAAATCGGAGGCACAACCGGAGACATTGAAAGCCAGCCATTTCTGGAAGCCATCCGACAGATTTCCCTGGTCAAGGGCCGCAGCAACTGCCTGTTCATCCATGTAACGCTGGTTCCCTATCTGAAGTGCTCCAACGAGCATAAATCAAAGCCTACCCAGCATTCGGTAAAGGAACTCCAATCCATGGGAATATCGCCCGATATCATCATCGCCCGTTCCGACGAGCCTCTTGATGATGGCATAAAGGCGAAAATATCCCTGTTCTGCAACGTGAAGCCTGATTGCGTCATAGAAAACCTTACGCTGCCATGCCTTTATGAGGTGCCCCTGATGCTTCACAGGAGCGGCCTTGACCGGGTAGTATGCAGGGAGCTTGGCCTTGAAACCCCTGAGCCGGATTTGAGCGAATGGGAAAGCATGGTCCGGAAGATCAACAGCCGGCAGAAGAAGGTGGTTATCGCCATCGTAGGCAAGTATGTAAAGCTCCACGACGCCTACCTGTCCATCATAGAAAGCCTGAACCATGCGGGATATGATACGGGAGCGAAGGTTGAGATCAAATGGGTGGAAAGCAGTGACGTGACCGAGCAGAATGTGGCAGAGATCCTCGGCGATATAGACGGCATGATCATTCCCGGAGGGTTCGGAGACAGGGGTATAGAGGGCAAGATCATTGCCTGCCGGTACGCAAGGGAAAACAATATTCCCCTTTTGGCCATCTGCCTCGGCATGCAGGTTGCCGTAATAGAATACGCGCGTCATGTCTGCGGCCTTGAGGGCGCCCACTCCTCCGAGTTTGATGAAAAAAGCCCGCACCCGGTAATAGACCTGATGCCCGACCAAAGAGGGGTTACCCAAAAGGGAGGTACCATGCGTCTGGGAGCATATCCTTGCGTCACGAGGGAAGGCACCCTGCTCCGGAGCCTGTATGGCAGGGATCTGATAAGCGAGCGGCATCGCCACAGGTATGAGTTCAACAATTCATACCGGGACATCCTGACAAAGAACGGGCTTGTGATTTGCGGAACATCGCCGGATAACCGACTGGTGGAAGCCGTGGAACTGCCGGACCACCCGTACTTCATAGGTGTGCAGTACCACCCGGAGTTCAAGAGCCGCCCCAACAAGCCCCACCCGCTGTTCCTGGAACTGTTGAAAGCGTCGTTATAAGGGGTCGGTTCCTGGGCAAACCAGGGGCAGGCAAACCAGGGGCAAACCAGGGGGACGGTTCCGGCAAACCAGGGGGACCAAACCAGGGGGACGGTTCCTGTGGTCTGAACTCATGGTTTTTCTCTAGCCAAGGGGATGGTTTGGGGTGACCCCCTGGCGGTGTATTAAAGCCAGGGGGACTGTCCCCGTGGCTTTAGTTCACTTTTTCAGAAGATCCGCATATACAGTATAGTATGAACAAAGGCGTTCACCGATGATGCTGCTGCATCATCCGGCGGACGTCTTTTATTTTTCAGCATCCAACTGGCAAAAGAGGTGCCTGTATGTGCGGAATAGCGGGATTCTGTAATTTCAGCATGGATTTTATGCTCGACCGGGAGTTTTGGAACAACACCCTGGTCAGCATGAGAAAGGCCGTTGCCCATCGCGGGAACGACAATACGGGCGAGTTTCTGAGGGAGCACGCAGGGCTCAGTCATACGCGCCTTTCAATAAGGGATCTGTCCCGCGGCCGGCAGCCCATCGTCCGCAGGATGCATGGGTCCGAATACGCCATCGTATATAACGGGGAGATCTACAACACCGATGAGCTGACCCCTGAACTGGCGCGGGCGGGCTATATCTTTGAAACCACCACCGACACCGAGGTGATCCTGTATGCCTATATGCATTATGGGTTGGATTTTGTTCACAGGCTCAACGGTATCTTTGCCTTTGCCATATGGGATGGCGCAGCAGAAAGGCTCCTGCTGGTCCGCGACCGCCTGGGCGTAAAGCCGCTGTTCTATACAATAAAGGACAGTACCCTTGTATTCGGATCTGAGATAAAGGCTCTTTTCTGCTTTCCGGGAATCAAGCCTGAAACGGATATTGAAAGCTTTCGCGAGATATTCGGGATCGGGCCGGCGCGGACGCCAGGCCATGGCGTGTTTAAAAATTTCCATGAGATCAGGCCCGGGCATTATGCGCTCTTTACCCGAAGCGGCCTTCAGGACATTAAGTACTGGGACCTGGAAAGCCATCCCCATACCGACAGTTATCCGCAAACCGTGGAAAAGGTCGGCTTTTTGGTGCGTGACGCCATAAGGAGGCAGATGGTGTCCGATGTCCCGGTGTGCAGCTTCCTGTCCGGTGGAATCGACTCCAGCATCGTAACAGCCGCGGCTTCGGATATATGCGCCGGGAATGGCGCCCGGCTCAACACGTTTTCCTTTGATTTCAGGGACAACAATCTTTATTTTACGGCCAACTCCTTCCAGCCCGAGCGTGACCGGCCGTTTGTGGACATTATGCTGGAAAGGTACGACGTGAACCACACATACCTGGAATGTGACGAAAACCTGCTTGCGGATATGCTATATCCCGCCGTTGACGCCAGGGATCTTCCGGGCATGGCCGATATCGACGCATCTCTTTTACATTTCTGCTCACTGGTGAAAAGGGAGAACAAGGTTGCCCTGACGGGTGAATGCGCGGATGAGGTATTCGGCGGTTATCCCTGGTTCTACAGGAATGCCCTTATGCATGCCGGCACCTTTCCCTGGTCCAGGGATATAGGGACCAGGACGCTGCTCCTGTCTGATGATTTCATAAGGGAACTCCAACTTGAAGATTACGTTGACGCGAGGTATACCCGGTCGCTCCAGGCAGTTCCCGTACTGGAAGGCGAAAGTCCTGGTGAAAGAAGGCGCAGGGAGATCACATATCTAAACATCAAATGGTTTATGCAGACCCTGCTGGACAGGATGGACAGGGCCAGCATGTATTCGGGGCTGGAGGCGAGGGTTCCTTACGCTGATCACAGGATTGTTGAGTATGTTTTCAATATCCCCTGGGAGATGAAATACAGGGAGGGAGTTGAAAAAGCCCTTCTGAGAACTGCATGCAGGGACCTTCTTCCTGAAGAGATCCTGTTCCGCAGGAAAAGCCCGTACCCCAAGACCTATCATCCCAACTATGAACGGCTGCTTGCCCAAAGGTTCCGGGATATCATCCATAACCCCAACTCGCCCATCATGTCCATCATAGATAAGAAAAAGGCGCTCGCCTTTATCGAGGCCCCCGCCGATTACGGCAGGCCATGGTTCGGCCAGTTGATGGCCGCTCCTCAGCTCATGGCCTATATGATCCAGGTCAACTACTGGATGGAGAAATACCGGTGCATGGTTTAGTCTTGGTTATAATTTAAAATAGCACTTGACATTTTGTTCACTATTGAATAATATATAGTAGTAGACGACAAACTCTACTGATTATATACAGGGGATGATACATGTGAATCCGCAATACAAAAAGGGCGTGCTGGAACTGTGTGTGCTGGCGCTGCTGAAGAAACACGATTGCTACGGGTACGAGATATCCGAGTACCTGTCAAGCCGTATCGATATAGCCGACGGCACGGTATATCCCATCCTGAGAAAACTGAAGAGCGAGGGCCTCTTGACCACCTACCTGCAGGAGGAGAGCGGCGGCCCGCCGCGCAAGTATTATTCCCTTACGGCCCTTGGCCGGGAAACCTATGAAAGGGACCGTGCCGAGTACCTTAATTTTGCCAGAACGGTAGAAACCTTATTGGAGGATGATGATCATGACAAGGAATGAATTTCTTGCGAAGCTTTCCGACGAACTAAAGAAGAAGAAAATAGCCGATGCAGATGATATCGTAAGCGAATACGAACAGCATTTTGCCTTCAAAATGGCGGACGGTTTTTCCGAGGAGGAGATCGCTGCAAAGCTTGGCGATCCAGCCGCGCTTGCCGCCCAGTTTGAGATTGCAGGCCAGGAGAAAAAGCCTAAAAGCTCAAGAGCCATTGCTGCCATAGGCCTTTTCTTCGCCGACCTTTTTGCAGGGATGTTTTTCATCCTGCTTATTGCATGGGAGATCATAACGGCAGCCTTCTCGGTCTGCAGTGCAGCAGTTGCCGTATCTTTGTTCGCCGGTATCAGTCCCTGGTCCCTCATCCCGCCCATGCCTTACGGGTGCGGGGTCATATTCGGGCTGTCCCTGGCGGGGCTTGCCGTATTGTCCGCGGTGAGCACCATTTACTTTGCGGCATTTATACGCCAGCTCATGCGCTCCTATGGCCGTTTCCACCACAACACCATGGCCGCCGCCTCGGGGAATGCAATACTGCCCTCCTTGTCCGTACATCCCAGGCTGAATGCGAAGACAAACCGGCGCCTGCGCACTGTTACCCTGTTCTCGCTGACCGTATTTGCCGCCTGTATGGTCCTTGGCATAATCGTATCCATGATTGTTTCCGGCGCCCTGGAATTCTGGCACGCCTGGGGCTGGTTCGGGTATCCGGGCAAATAAAGGAGGATTAATATGAAAACCATCGTTATTACCGGGGCCACTTCAGGTATTGGGCTGGAGGCTGCCCGGCTCCTTGTCCGGCAAGGCTTCAATGTGCTGGGTGTCGGCCGCAATATTGAACGCTGCCGCCAGGCCGAGGAAAGCATCAGATCGGAAAACCCGGGAGCAAGTATTACTTACTTTGCGGCAGACTTAATGCACCAGCGGGAAGTTGTCCGTATCGGGTCTGAAATCAGGACCTTCCTGGATGAAAAATGCGATGGCGAGCTTCATGCCCTTATCAATAACGCCGGCTGCGTGCGAAGCTGGTATATGACTACCGAGGAGGGATATGAGCAGCAATTCGCTCTCAACCACCTGGCAGGATTCCTGCTCACCCATCTGCTGCTGCCTGCCCTTCAAAAGGCGCACGGGCGTGTCATCATGACAGGGAGCGAATCCCATAAGGGCATCAGGATGCATTGGGATGACCTGATGCTGCGCCGGAGGTACAACCCGCTTACGGCCTACAAACAGTCAAAGCTGTGCAATATCCTGTTTGCCAAATGTCTTAATGATCGATACGGTTCAAGCGGAATCCGGGCGTATGTGGTCGACCCTGGCCTGGTCAAAACCGATATAGGCAACAAGGAAACGGGCGGCCTGGTCAGCTTAATATGGTCGCTCAGGAAAAGGCACGGCGTACCGCCCTCGGTTCCGGCAGAAACCTATTCCTTTCTATGCCGGCAGGAACCCGCCCCGGACGGACTGTACTACCATCTTTGCAAGGAGAAGGATTACAGCAAAGAGGTTACGAGCGAAAACGCCCGATGGCTGTTTGAGATCAGCGAGCGCCTTTGCGGCATCGAAAATTTCATGGAGGTGGCAGAATGAATGTCATGATTACGGGAGCGGCAGGCGGTCTTGGCCGCGCCCTTGCCAACGAATGCGCAAGCCGCGGGTACAACCTGTTTCTGACCGATATGAACGAAGAAGGGCTTCTTCGCATCAAGCAAGGCCTGGAAAGGCAGTTTGATGTGGCGGTTGCAGTAAGGGCCTGTGACCTTACAAGCCCGGAAAGCGTTGATGAGATGCTCTCGTTTATAGACGAGCACCGGATTGGCTTCGATATGCTTCTCAACATTGCCGGCCTGGACTTCGAGGGAGGGTTTACCCGGCGCGAAAGGGAAAACATAGTTAAGATCGTTACCCTTAACGATGCCGCCACATTGCGCATCACCCATGCCATCCTTGAACGCAGAAGACCGGGCAGGCAATTCTTTATTGTGTTCGTGTCAAGCCTGGCTTCCATGTTCCCCATGCCGCTTAAGGCGACCTATGCGGCGTCCAAGCGCTTTCTCCTGGATTTCGCCATATCCCTGCGCCAGGAGCTTAAGAAACAGGACGCAAATGTGCTGGTGTTCTGCCCCGGCGGCCTGGCAACAACCCCGGAGGCCATGAGGGGTATCGAGGTGCAGGGATTTTGGGGCAGCGCCACCACAAACCCCCTCGAAGAAGTGGCGAGAAAAACGCTTGACCGGGCGCTGGCGGGAAAGGGCATCTATGTTCCGGGTGTTCTGAACAAGTTTCTTTCCTTCTGCGGGAAAGTCATCCCCCGGTCATGGGTTGCGGCTGTGATCCGCTGGCGCTGGGAAAATGCCCAGGGCAAATGGCTGACAGGTAATGATAATATATAAGCGAAGGGAAGAGGATAATGTGGACCGGATTACCGTGAGAAACCCCGGTATAGGCGCCTTGATTATGGAGACGAAAGGCCGGAGGATCCTGGTGGATGCCTTTAATGCCATACTCGAGCCTGTGGAGGTATTCCCGGGAGATATCATTTTATTCACCCATGATGACGGGGATCATTTCAGCCCTGAAAGCCTGCCTGAAATCCACGGCAGGGATATTGCGATCGTGGGTCCGCCTTCCATAGTAAAGCCGATTCTCATGCATAAAAAGGCAGACATAGGGCAGATCGAGGTACTGTACTCCAATCCTTTTTCAGAGCCTGCCGCCGTTGAGATGGGCAATGTGGGAATTACCTGTTTCAATACGCGCCATTTTAACCACTGGGAACCGATACATAACAGCTATCTGCTGGAAGCGGACGGGAAGAGGATCTATATAACCGGGGACAGCCTGATGACGGAAGAACAGGCTGAAATAACCGGTGAGACCGATGTGGTCGTTTGCAACCTTGTGGATGAAGGCTACCTGAAAGGCGAAGAAAAAGCCAAAGCAGCCATTCAGCATAACTTAAGCTACCTGCTGAAAGTCAGATCAAGAGGCAGGACAAGGAAGGTCATCGGCATACACCTGCTGGGATTTGAAGGCACGGTGGACGCGGAAGAAATGAAAAGACTCGTGGAAGGGTACGGATTCGATGATATAATCATTCCTGCGAGTCCGCAGCAGGAAATATTCATCTGATGCGGCATTCAGGTTATGTCGGGAGTGCGCGGGGCAGCCTGCACAGGGGAGGGAACTATGGAAATACGAACTGTCAGGAAGAATGATAAGAATATTGCAGTTGTAACAACCGATGAAGTATTGATCGCCGATGTTCAGTCGGCATTGGACTTGCTGGCAACAGTAAGGTATCAAACAGACTGTGATCGCGTCATCCTGTGCAAATCGGCTTTAAGTGCGGACTTCTTTGACCTGAGGACAAGGCTTGCGGGGGAAATTCTCCAGAAATTCGTTAACTATAATATGAAAGTGGCTGTTGTCGGCGACTTTTCGGTTTATTCAAGCAAGAGCCTCAGGGATTTCATTTACGAAAGCAACAGGGGAAACCATGTCTTTTTCGTCAGGGATGAGGAAGAAGCTATCGAGAAGTTGAGCATGGTATAGAAGGAGCATGACTCATGAAACTGGATAAAATCGTAACATCCCTGTCTCAAGTCCGGGGAATTAAGGCCATTGCCCTGGGCGGTTCCCGGAGCAGGGGGGAAGCAGGAGCGGATTCGGATTTCGATATTGGGATTTATTACGACGGGGATTTTCCTGAAACCTATAATATAGTTATTTCGTCTGTTAATATGGCGGAACACGAATGACCGACGGGATACCAGGCATACATGGGCCGGCATGCGCTGAAACTGCATAAATGCCCGGGGTTGTTGCGCACATTAAGAAAAAAGACAGGGGGATAACTACATGAGGTTTAGGAATATAATTGCTGTTATCGCAGTTGCTGTCCTGGCCGGTATGCTTTTCATGCTGCCAGGCTGCGCACCGAATGCGGGCGGAGATAACAAGCCGGACAGGGATATAACGGACAATAAACCCGGGGACGTCATCGATGATGACAAGGATGGCGCCGTCAAAGAAGGACAGAACGGTAAGGATGCTGACAATGAAGGTAAAACCGTTCCTGAAACTCCCGGCAAGGACGGGGATGCGGTGCCGAACCTGGGCGGCATATCGCTTGGGGATTCTGCGGAGAATGCTGCCAAGGTGCTGGGGAATGACTATACCGAGTCCACCGAGCCTGATGCTTCGGGGACAATCGGTGAGGACATGGTTATCCGGCAATACAAAAACGGCATTACCGTGTACCTTGGGAAGACATCTGGAAAAGTGCTGAGAATTATATCCGAAAGCACAGATTTCGAAACTGATATCGGAATTAAGGTCGGCGACGACGCAAAGGCAGTGTCCGATGCATATAAATCCAGGTTCAAAACGGCTGTAAGCAGGCACAGCGATGAGGAGCTTGAGGGATGGTACCTGCTGGGTGACGGAGCGGTCATCATCTTCGATTTTGACAAGTCGGACGATACCCTGACAAACAGCGATATTAATCCTGAATCAAAGGTCGAGCGGATTGTCCTTGCCTATTGGCAGCATTTTGATTAAGCTTTTGGGCAGCATGAAAACAGGATAAGCACCACCCTGTGGAGCGGTACGGAATAAGCGGCTGCGGCTTTCAATCACTTCTGATTGATGCCGCGGCCTTTATATTTTTCATGGTTTAATATCGCCCATGGTATGCCGCATGATTCGGAACTCATCGACAGTTGCATTACCGGCTGCATAATAGGATAATAAAACTTGAATAGAATTCGGCGGCAGAAAATCCGCAATTGCCAGTACAGAACAAGGGAGATGGGAGTATGCCCCTGGAGATCATCCGCAATGATATAACCAAGGTTCGTGCTGATGCCATTGTCAACGCGGCAAATTCAAGCCTTTTGGGAGGCGGAGGGGTTGACGGGGCTATCCATCGCGCCGCCGGACCTGAGCTGCTCGAGGAATGCCGCACCCTTGGAGGGTGTGAAACCGGGCAGGCAAAGATAACCAGGGGATACAAATTGCCTGCGAAATATGTTATCCATACCGTAGGCCCGGTCTGGCGCGGAGGCAAATACAATGAAGCGAAGCTGCTCGCAGACTGTTACAGGAACTCCCTTGCCCTCGCAATGGAGTACAAGCTGGAGAGTATCGCATTTCCGCTCATTTCAACCGGGGCTTACGGGTATCCCAGGGATGAAGCCCTCAAAATCGCAATATCGGCGATAGGCGATTTCCTTTTGGAGAATGATATGACGGTTTACCTGGTCGTGTACGACAAGGCTTCATTTGTGCTGTCTGAAAAGCTGTTTTCTTCCATTGCCCAGTATATCGACGACCAATACATTGACGAGCACCCAGAGTACATTAGGTCAAGGCGCCTGGAAGCGTTCCAGGCAGAGGAAGACAGTTTTCTCTATAAGGAATCCGTGGCTGCGCCTGTCCCGGAAGAAAAACGCAGGCGAAGCCTCGACGATGTTGTGAACAACCTGGATGAAACCTTTTCCCAGATGCTGCTGCGCTTGATTGACGAGAAGGGTATGACCGACGCCGAGACTTACAGGAAAGCCAACATCGACCGAAGGCTGTTTTCCAAGATCAGGAATGATATAAACTACAAGCCCAGCAAGACTACGGCCATCGCCTTTGCAATAGCCCTGGAGCTTAACCTGGACGAAACCAGGGATTTGCTGCTCAAGGCCGGGTATGCGCTGTCCCGCAGCAACAGGTTTGATATAATAATTCAGTATTTCATAGAGAACAGGAACTATAACATTTTCGAGATCAATGAGGCCCTGTTTGCCTTTGACCAGCCGTTGCTTATTTAGAAGTTAGAGGTTGGAAGTTAGATGTGAGAATTGGCAGGCACTGCTTCAAGGCCTTTTTTACTCTAACCTCAAACCTCTGACATCCAGCCTCTTTACTGTAAATTTGCTTTCGTTGATTCTCCCCTCAATGACGCAAAAACAGGCTTCCACCCGATGGTATGTTATCCTGTCATTGACATTCGGCAATCTATTTGCTATATTGCAAGAGATTGCTTCTTCGCTCCGCTCTTTGCAATGACAGGTATTGAAGTGAGATGTTGGAAGTAAGAGCTTTACAGGCATTTCATCGCAGCCATTCTTATTCTCCAACCTCTGACATCCGACCTCCAACCTCCAATATGCCATTGCGAGTGAGTGATTACGAGCACCGCAATTTCTGAATTTGTCGCATGCAGGGCGACACATTTTCCCTTTTTCGGTGCTATCCTTTAATCAGAAAAATGATTGGGGGGTAGCATCATGAAAAAAGACCTGACAGAATTGGTGTTCATATTGGACAGAAGCGGCTCCATGAGCGGACTTGAAAGCGACACCATAGGCGGGTACAACGCCATGCTGGAAAAGCAGAAAAAGGAGCCCGGTGAGGCCATTGTCACCACTGTCCTGTTCGACGACAGGTACGAACTTTTACATGACCGTATCAACCTTCGCGGAATAAAGTCCATAACCGAGAGGGAGTATTATGTCCGTGGCTCAACGGCGCTCCTCGACGCCGTGGGAAGAACCATCGACAAGATCAGGAACGCCCAGAAGCATACCGCTGAGGAGGAGCGGGCAGAGCATGTGCTGTTCGTCATAACCACCGACGGCCTGGAGAACGCGAGCCGGGAGTACAGCTACGAAAAAGTCCGCCGGATGATTGAGCAGCAGAAATACGAGTACGGTTGGGAGTTTATCTTTCTTGGCGCGAATATTGATGCCGCCGCAGCAGCTGAGCAGATTGGCATCACCCGGGACAGGGCGGCGGATTTCCATGCGGACAGCCAAGGCACCATGCTGAATTACGAGGTTATCAGCGAAGCGGTAAGCTGTTTGCGGACAGCCCACAAGATATCCGATAACTGGAAGAAACGCATCGATGAAGACTTTGTAAGGCGAGGAGGCAGAAAACCAAAATGATCGGCGCGATTGTCGGGGATATAGCAGGATCGGTCTATGAGTGGAACAACATTAAGACAAAGGAATTTCCTCTTTTCAGCCCGGAGTGTTTTTTCACCGATGATACGGTAATGACGCTGGCAATAGCGGATGGGCTGATGAATGGCGGCAGCAGGGAAGCATTCATTAAAGCCATGAAGAAATACGGGCGCCTGTACCCGTATGCGGGTTACGGAAGCCGTTTCGGCAATTGGATTCTTACTGACGACACAAGTCCTTATAACAGCTGGGGGAACGGCTCGGCCATGCGGGTTTCACCGGTGGCCTGGGCATTCAACACCCTTTCAGAGGTGGAAGAATATGCCGAGATCTGTGCTGCCGTAACCCATAACCATCCCGAAGGGATTAAAGGGGCCCGGGCGACTGCAGCGGCCATATTCCTTGCGCGTACCGGCGCAACCAGGGAAGAAATCAGGGAATATATCGAAAAGCAGTACGGATATGATTTAAGCCGGACTCTCGATGAAATACGCCCGAATTACAGATTCGACGAGAGCTGCCAGGGGACAGTGCCGGAGGCCATAATCGCCTTTCTTGAGAGCGTAAGCTTTGAAGACGCGATAAGAAATGCCATTTCATTGGGCGGTGACAGCGATACACTCGCCGCGATAACCGGCAGCATCGCCGAGGCAGCTTATGGTATCCCGAAAGACATTAAGGATAAGGCCATGTCAATCCTGGACGATTTCCTGCTCAATACCTGCATGCGTTTTCTTGAGAGATATTCCGTTTCCTGATGATTGCGGATCCGGTTTATGATATCATTACTCTTGCATTTATCGCACTTAGGCGGATTCAAACATGAGGTGGATAATTAAGTGGTAAGGCCATGGAATGATAAAATCTGACAAAGAAGCAGCTTATCTGTATTATTCGTGATTTTCCCGGAAATGTATTGACAAAGTCAAAACGCATTTATACAATTATATTAGCACTCACTATCAATGAGTGCTAATAAACATACCGGCTATTTATATATGACTGACCAATAATTACTGATGCTTTAATCTTGAAAAAGTTTAAAGTATTTTTTTGCCCCTGTTGCCACTGTCAGCGGCGGCAATGATTCCTCAAAGACGGGCAAAAGGAGTGGATGGAAGATGTTTTTAAGATAGAAAAACACTGCAGCCGGAAACCTTTCGCCAAAACATTTCTGTTATAAATAAAAATATTGGGATCTGGAAAGGAGTGTCATTATCTATGAAAGTCAGACCATTGGGAGCAAGGGCGCTTCTGAAGGAGATCGAGAGCGAGGAAACCACGAAGAGTGGGATCGTCCTTCCATCCAGCGCCAAGGAAAAGCCTTACATCGCCGAGGTAATCGAGGTTGGGCCGGGAGAGATGAAGGACGGGAAAGAGATAAAAATGGTGATCAAAAAGGGCGACCGGGTTCTTTTCAGAAAATACGCCGGAACAGAGGTAAAACTGGACGGCGAGGAATACCTGCTGATCAGGCAGGATGACATTCTGGCAGTTATTGAATGATGGAGGTTGATCAATATATGGCAGCAAAAAACATTTTATTCGATGAAAAAGCCAGAAAATCCATTGAAGCTGGAGTCAACAAGCTTGCCAATGCGGTGAGCATAACCCTGGGTCCAAAGGGAAGGAACGTGGTTCTGGAGAAGAAATACGGTTCTCCGCTCATCACCAACGACGGTGTTACCATCGCAAAGGAGATTGAGCTTGAGGATCCATACGAGAATATGGGCGCGCAGCTTGTAAAGGAAGTTGCCAGCAAGACAAACGATATCGCCGGCGACGGCACCACAACGGCTACGCTGCTTTCACAGGCCATCCTGCGGGAAGGTCTGAAAAATGTCGCGTCAGGCGCCAACCCCATCCTTATGAAGAAGGGTATGGACAAGGCTGTGGAGAAGGCGGTTGAGACCCTTAAAAAGAACAGCCAGAAGATAAAGGGCAGGAGCGATATTGAGTTTGTCGCCACCATATCGTCCGGGGATGGGGAAATAGGAAAGCTTATAGCTGACGCTATGGAGAAGGTGACTTCCGACGGTGTAATTACCATCGAGGAGAACAAGACCATCGATACGACCATTGAGGTTGTAGAAGGCATGCAGTTTGACAGGGGTTATATATCCGCCTACATGGTAACCGATACCGAAAAAATGGAGGCGGTGCTGGAAGACCCGTACATTCTCATTACAGACAAGAAGCTGAGCAATGTCCAGGATTTGCTTCCCGCCCTTGAGCTTATTGCTTCCAACGGCGGCAAGCTGCTCCTGATCGCAGAGGATGTGGAAGGCGACGCACTGGCCACCCTCGTGGTCAACAAGCTGAGAGGTGTGTTCACATGCGTGGCTGTCAAGGCTCCGGGATTCGGTGACAGGAGAAAGGAGATGCTCAGGGATATTGCCATCCTGACTGGCGGGCAGGTAATATCAGACGAGGTAGGCCTGAACATCCGGGAGATAAAGATGGATTGGTTCGGACGGGCCAAATCTGTGAAAGTGCAGAAGGAGAACACCACCATCATTGATGGCGCCGGGGATCCGAAGGCTATAAAGGACAGGGTGGAATCCATCAGGAAACAGATTGAGATCACCACATCGGAATATGACAAGGAAAAGCTTAATGAAAGGCTTGCAAAGCTTGCGGGAGGCGTCGCCGTTATCAAGGTTGGGGCGGCCACCGAAACCGAGATGAAGGAAAAGAAATACAGGGTCGAGGATGCGCTCAACGCGACGAGGGCGGCTGTGGAGGAAGGCATTGTGCCCGGCGGCGGCACAGCATATATCAATGTTCTGCCTGAAATAGAAAAACTGATGGAAACCCTCGAAGGCGACGAGAGAACAGGCGCACAGATCATTCTCAGGGCGCTTGAGGAACCGCTTCGCCAGATCGTGATCAATGCCGGCCTTGACGGCTCTGTTGTGGTGGAAAAGGTGAAGAACAGCAAGCCCGGCGCCGGCTATGATGTTGTGAAAAACGAGTACGTGGACATGTTCAAAGCAGGCATAGTCGATCCGCTGAAGGTAACGCGGTCCGCGCTGCAGAATGCGGCTTCCGTGGCTTCCATGATCCTTACGACTGAAAGCGCCGTGGCCGAGAAACCCGAGAAAAAGAAGGCGCCGCCCATGCCGGCAGAAGATATGGACTATTAAGCCTGCCCGTGGCGGAATGAATAATAAGAGGCTGCAGCATCAATATGCAGCCTCTTTTTTAATGAATTATTCCGCTGCCATGGCATCTGCCCGGGTAACATGAACGGTTCCCCGAGGATGCTGGGGAGGCGCGTATATCGAGTACAGCTTAAGCGGAACATGGCCTGCGTTCACCACGTTATGCCATTTCCCTGCCGGAATGATGATGGCATACCCCGGATAAGCCCATCTCTGAAAGTCCAGGAAATCCTGACTGTCGCCCATCATTACGATCGCCTGGCCCTGCTCGATGCGTAAGAACTGATCAGTATTGGGATGGATCTCAAGACCAATGTCTTCTCCGACATCAATGCTCACCAATGTGACCTGAAAATAATTTCCCGTCCATAAAGCTGTCCTGAAAGTATTGTTTATCCTGGCTGCATTACTAATGTTGATGACCAATGGTTCCGGTCCGAAATCACCAAATCCCATATGGCCGTAATCATGGTAATTATTCATGCAGCCGGCAGGATACATATTGCAACAGTTATTTCCCATAAGATGTAATCCGATGGCGGGAGCGTTGTAATTATTATAAGGATAATATCCATAATAGTTTTTCATCCTGGTACACTCCTTGCCTGTTTGTATGCTTTCAGATCATCATATGCATAAAGACCGGCAGGGGTGTCCGAATGATCAGTTTAATGATATACGTTAATTTTTAATTGACAAACATATAATATTAAACTAATATAATAATAACGTTATCAAAAGGCAGACTTCGACAACTTATACAGGAGGAATATCATGTTTAACAATGATGAAATGAAAAGACTTAAAAAGTGCTCCCATATTTTAAGAATTATGATGGATATTATTTACCGGGCTATGTTTATTGTGGCATGCCTGTCGCTGATAGCCGCGATAGCCGCCATTTTTAT
>JAAXZX010000095.1 GCA_012719645.1 Clostridiaceae bacterium | reverse complement strand
GCAAGGTCGGCATCCCTCACATCTATCTCGTATTTGATGGCTATCTTGTGGGCTTTATCCGAGGTGATCTTGTCGCCAATAGCTTTAAGCTCTTCCTGGCTTCCAATTATCATGGCATTGGATTCCCACATCAGTTTTTGCCTTATGCTCAGTAAAAACACCCTCCAAAGCGAAAGATATATGAACATGATAAAGGCGGAACCTAACAGAACGCTTCGAGGGAACGAGAAGCCCTGCAGGAAATATGTAATGGACACGGTCGTGATGCTAAGAAGCGCAACCAGCTTGACGAGGTTCGACAAGGCTTCGCTCACGGTTACCCTGTAAAACTTGATCATCCCGAACATGTCGAAATAGACCAGGGCAGCTATAGTGATGAATGGCATCGCGTTCAGGTATGGCCCTAAGTTGAACATGGGGATATTAAAGCCGAACTTCATGAAGAAAGCGGTAAGGTATGAAAGGTTGATCAGTATAAGATCAATAATGATGATTATTAGCTTGTATGACTTTGTAATGGCCTTGCCCATCATTCACACCTTTCAGAGAAGCCTGTCGTCCCATGTCTTTACCCAAATTATATCATGGAAGCCGGTTTTAAAATAGTATACAATAATTGTTGGAATAACAAACAGGTGGCAAGCTTTGATATAAGCACGGGAATGACGTCGATTCTCCGGCAGGTAAGGCGGTTGGCATATGATTACGATTTTGCTTGCGGCATGTAATGGAGAAAAGCATATAGCCGATCAAATCGAGTCTGTTTTAAACCAGACCCTCCGAAACTGGCGGCTTATCGTTCAGGACGACTGCTCGGAAGACAGAACATGTGAAATCGTCGAAAAATATGCGGCCATGCATCCCGACCGGATAGTATTGAAAAAACGGCGAATACCTTCAGGTTCGGCAAAGGATAATTATTTCAGTATGCTGCAGTATGCGGATTCCGACTATATAATGACCTGCGACCAGGATGATGTCTGGCTTCCTGATAAAATAGAAGTTACAATGCATAAAATGCTCGAGATTGAGAAGAGAATCGGGCATGACAGACCGATACTGGTGCATACCGATCTGAAAGTAACCGATGATAATCTCAACGTCCTGTCAGAATCACTCATAAAGTATCAAAAACTTGACAGCAGCAGGGATAAGCTGAATAACCTGCTGGCTCAAAATATAGTAACCGGGTGTACCATGATGGTTAACCGCGCATTGGCAGATAAGGCGCAAAATCTTCCCGAACAGGCGATTATGCATGATTGGTGGTTTGCGATGATTGCTTCGGCTTTCGGGCAGATCGGGTTTGTTGACAAGCCCACTGTCTTGTACAGGCAGCACGCCGGCAACGCGGTCGGAGCAAAGAACGTGAACAGTATATTCTACAAAATAAAGAGGATGTTTACGCTGAAACAGGCCAAAATGTCCCTGGCAGCCACTTATGCCCAGGCAGAAAGCTTCTGGAATATCTATGGAGACCGGCTTGGCGAAAATGAAAAAGAAATAATCCAGGCATACCTGCAGATACCCGGAGCGAACAGGATGGAAAGAATAAGAATCATATCGAGGCATGATTTCTGGAAAACCGGATTCTTCCGGCGTTGCGGGCAGATTGTAATCCGGCCGTAATTGTAATGGCTTGCCCAATATGCTATAATATCCGAGAAATTGTAGATTATATGCGGGTTTTACGCTTATTTCTACCGGGGAGGTAATACATAATGAAAGGCATCGTTCTGGCAGGCGGCAACGGAACAAGGCTTTATCCCCTGACGCTGGTCACTTCGAAGCAACTGCTGCCAGTATATGACAAGCCTATGATCTATTATCCCCTGTCAATACTCATGCTGGCCGGCATACGCGAAATTCTTATTATTTCTACCCCCCACGACCTGCCTAATTTCAGGAAGCTCCTTGGAGACGGATCGGACTATGGAATAGAGCTGTCATACAGGGAGCAGCCTTATCCGGGAGGACTGGCGCAGGCCTTTATCATAGGCGAGAGTTTTATCGACGGCGAATCATGCGCCATGATTCTCGGAGATAATATTTTTTACGGAAGCGGCCTGGTAGCGCATTTGAAGAAGGCGGCCAGCCTTACCACAGGAGCTTCAATTTTCGGATACTATGTGGAAGACCCGGAAAGGTTCGGGGTTGTTGAGTTTGATAAAAACGGGCGGGCAATCTCAATAGAGGAAAAGCCTGCAAATCCCAGATCTAACTATGCGGTAACAGGCTTATATTTTTACGACAGCAAAGTCTGCGAATATGCGAAGAGCCTCCGGCCTTCCGCGAGGGGTGAACTTGAGATAACCGACCTGAACCGTATCTACCTTGAAAACGGCACGCTCAACGTAGTTACGCTGGGACGCGGATACGCCTGGCTGGATGCCGGAACGGTTGACTCACTTATTGAGGCCGCTGAGTTTGTAAAGGTGATAGAGAAACGCCAGGGCATCAAAATATCCGCGCTTGAGGAAATTGCCTGGAGAAACGGATGGATCAGCACGGAAAAACTGTACGAGGCCGCGAGTAAATACGGAAAATCCGCATACGGGGAGCATTTGAAAGCGGTAGCGGAAGGAAGGATCCTCTATTAGTCATGAGAATTATTAAGACAGACCTTATTGACGTTTACATAATAGAACCGCAGGTATTCGGGGACTCCCGCGGCTGGTTCATGGAAACCTGGTCACAGAAGAAACTGGACGAGGCCGGATTGCATTACCGGTTCGTGCAGGATAACCAATCATATTCCGCACACAAGGGAACGCTGAGAGGCCTGCATTTCCAGAAAGGCGAAGCAGCGCAGGCAAAACTGGTTAGATGCATAAGGGGCGCAGTGCTGGATGTTGCCGTTGATTTGCGCAAGGGGTCTCCTACCTATAAAAAATGGGTTGCTGTAGAGTTGTCCGAGAAGAACAAGCGCCAGCTTCTGATACCACGAGGTTTTGCCCATGGGTTTTTAGCACTCACCGATGATGTCGAGTTTTCTTACAAGGTGGACAATTACTATGCGCCCGAAGCTGAGGGCAGCATAATCTGGAACGATCCCAAAATAGGCATCCAATGGGGCATAGAAAACCCTATACTTTCTGAAAAGGACAAAAAAGCCCCAAGACTCAGTGAATGCGATATTGATTTTATCTTTGGAGGGGAAAGATGATAATACTGGTAACCGGCGGGGCAGGTTTTATAGGCGGGAATTTTGTCCACTACATGCTGAAAAAATATGATAATTACAGGATTATATGCCTTGACGCCCTGACCTATGCAGGCAGCCTGGAAACGCTGGCGGATGTTATGGATAATCCGCTCTTTACATTTATTAAGGGTGATATAGCCGACCGTGACCTGGTATATAGCCTGTTCGAGCGCGAGCATCCCGATATAGTCGTGAATTTTGCCGCGGAGAGCCATGTTGACCGTTCGATTGAAGACCCGGGGATTTTCCTGAGGACAAACATCATGGGAACCGGCGTACTTCTTGATGCGTGCAGGAAGTACGGTATACGGAGGTTCCACCAGGTTTCAACCGACGAGGTTTATGGCGACCTTCCGCTCGACAGGCCTGATTTATTCTTTACGGAGGAAACCCCGCTTCATGCATCAAGCCCCTATTCTTCTTCCAAGGCTGCGGCCGATCTGCTGGTACTGGCATATTACCGGACCTATAAGCTGCCGGTCACAATATCACGCTGTTCCAACAATTACGGGGCTTATCAGTTTCCTGAAAAGCTTATTCCGCTAATGATAGCCAATGCGTTGAACGACAAACCGCTGCCTGTCTATGGAAAAGGCGAGAATGTCCGCGACTGGCTGTACGTGGAGGACCACTGCACGGCTGTTGACCTGATTATACATAAAGGACGGGAAGGAGAAGTCTACAATATAGGCGGACATAATGAACGGACCAACCTGGAAGTGGTCAGGACGATCCTTCGCGAACTTGGAAAGCCTGAAAGCCTGATACAGTTTGTAAAAGACCGCCCCGGTCATGACCTGCGCTATGCCATCGACCCGGCCAAAATACAAAGAGAGCTTGGCTGGAAGCCGGAAACGCCGTTTGACGAAGGAATCAGGAAAACTATAAAATGGTACCTGGATAACAGGTCCTGGTGGGAGAACATTATCAGCGGAGAGTACATGCACTATTACGAAAGAATGTACGGAAACCGCGGTATGAGCACGGCATAGTCATTCTCGATCCTTACTGTGGATACATATCCTCCGTTGCGGAAGAAACTGTGCAAGGAGTTTTGCCAGACAGATGAAAGTACTTGTTACCGGTGTAAAAGGCCAGCTCGGCCATGATGTATTAAGAGCACTGCAACTGAGAAATATCGAATGCCTTGGCGCAGATATCGGGGAATTTGATATTACCGACGCCAAGGCTGCCGCCGATTTTATAAAAGGTTACCGGCCGGACGCAGTAATCCACTGTTCGGCGTATACGGCCGTGGATAAGGCGGAGGATGACCGTGAACTATGCATTGCGGTAAATGCAGGAGGCACGAGAAATATAGCCTCTGTCTGCAGGGAAATTGATGCCAGGATGGTTTATATCAGCACGGATTATGTGTTCCCGGGATCAGGCAGCAATGAGTACGAAGTGGACGATCCGACCGGACCGCTGAACGTTTACGGAAAATCAAAGCTTGACGGTGAGCTGGTTGTTAAGGAATTATTGCGCAAGTACTTCATTGTCCGGATATCCTGGGTATTTGGCAAAAACGGGAACAATTTTGTAAAAACCATGTTGCGTATTGGAAAAGAACGAAGCGAGGTAAACGTCGTATGTGACCAGGTGGGGTCTCCCACATACACTGCAGACCTGGCTGAGTTGCTTTGCGACATGGTGGTAACTGAGAAATATGGAACATACCACGCGACAAATGAAGGCTTTTGTTCATGGGCTGAGTTTGCCCAGGAGATATTCAGGCTGGCGGGTTACTCCACCAGGGTAAACCCTATCCTGACATCGGAGTATCCGACCAAAGCTACAAGACCGATCAATTCAAGAATGAGCAAAAAAAGCCTGGACTATGCAGGTTTTAAAAGGCTTCCTCCATGGCAGGATGCCCTGGCGCGCTACTTGGAGGAAATGGGGATTCGAGGGGATATATGAAGGCCGAACACAAAGCAAAAAAGGCAAAGCTTACTTTGCCAGCCGCTTGTCTAGTTTTATTGACGCTGTATTTTATAACTGCGACGGCATTATATTTTATTGCCGGTGATGCTTTTCAGTACAATAACTTGGGCAAGCCGTTGCTTTTTGGCCGATACTATTTCTTAATTGTTGCCGCATTTGGCCTCTTGTTGGCCTTATATTGCATGAGGCTTGTGCATTGCAGCAAAGCAGGAGCAAGAAGTCTTGGCCTTAATGCTATAAATGCTTTTGTAAATTACAGATTTTTATTGAAACAGCTTGTTTTAAGGGATTTCAAGGCAAAATACAAGCGTTCGGTGTTGGGCATCCTGTGGAGCTTTTTGAACCCTCTCCTGACTATGATTGTGCAGTATATTGTTTTCTCCATGCTTTTCAAATCCGACATCCCGAACTTCGTAGTGTATCTGCTCGTAGGCATTGTGTTTTTCAGCTTTTTTTCAGAAGCTACCAATATGGGACTTATGTCGATTGTCAGCAACACATCATTGATTACAAAGGTTTATGTCCCCAAGTATATCTTCCCTGTTTCAAGGGTTCTGTCTTCAGCAATTAATTTTATGATATCCATGATCCCTCTTTTCATGGCAATGTTGATTACACGCGTAAAGCTTTCAGTATCGATCTTGTTACTGCCTTTCGGCATTATATGCACCATTGTGTTCTGTATCGGCATGAGTCTTATCCTATCGTCGGCAATGGTATTTTTCAGGGATATTCAGTTTTTATGGAACGTTATCAGCATGCTATGGATGTATGCAACGCCCATATTCTATCCGGAAAGCATTCTGCCTCAACATCTTATGCCATTGTTTAAATTGAACCCGCTTTATCATTTCATTCGCTTTACAAGGTTTATTATATTGAACGGTGCTTCTCCGGAACCCAAGGCTTACTTGTTATGTATGATTGCGGCGTTTGTGCCGCTGGCCATTGGCGTGTTTGTGTTTAAGAAGACACAGGACAAGTTTGTGTTGAATATATGAGGCTTGGTTTTTATGATTAAGGTAGAAAATGTTTCTATGAAATTTTTGATAATGCATGACCGTATCCGGAGCCTGAAGGAGTATACGGTAGCCCTGCTGAAGAGAAGGCTTAAATATGAGGAGTTCTGGGCTCTGAGAAACGTCAGCTTTGAAGTGCGGCGCGGCGAGGTCATGGGAATAATAGGAAGGAACGGAGCCGGAAAAAGCACTCTTTTAAAGATTATATCCGGCATACTGAAACCGACGGAAGGAAAAGTCAAAACAGGCGGCAACATTGTACCCATGCTGGAACTTGGCTCAGGATTTGATCTTGACCTTACCGGACGCGAGAACATATTCCTGAATGGCGCAATACTCGGGTATTCGGAAGATTTTCTAAAGAGCAAGTATGATGAAATAGTGGAATTTGCAGAGCTTGAAAAGTTTATAGACGTACCGATCCGGAACTACTCGTCCGGCATGCTGATGCGGCTTGCCTTTTCAATTGCAACTGTTGTAAACCCTGAAATATTGATAGTGGATGAAATCCTGGCAGTCGGAGACGAGGCTTTCCAGGCAAAAAGCAAGGCCCGCATGATGGAACTGATGGGCGGCGGAACAACGGTGCTTTTTGTATCTCATAATATTGAGCAAATACGAGAGCTATGCAACCGGGTAATCTGGCTGGACGAGGGAAGGATTAAAATGATAGGAGATAAGAATGAAGTATGTAATGCATACAGGACAGTTAATATATGCCCCCAGTAATCAGCTATTCGGCGATTTTGAAGAAACGGGGAGATATGATGATTAATAAGTATGATGTGCCACTGGATTTGAATAGTGTAAATTCTATTACTGCAATCCTTTCTTATATTTCACCCGGGTCGGAAATACTCGAAATGGGACCTGCGACAGGAAGGTTGACTCGTTATCTTTCAGAAGAAATGGGTTGCCATGTATCGATTGTAGAAATAGATCCGCCATCGTTTAACAAAGCAATGCAGTATGCGGTAGATGGTATTTGTGCAGATCTTAATAAAAACGAATGGTATGAGTATTTTTACGGTAAAAAATTTGATGTTATTATTTTTGCAGATGTAATAGAACATTTATATAAGCCGGAAGAGGTTATAAAGAAGGCTAAAAGTCTTCTTAAAGATAATGGAAAACTACTGTTTTCTATACCCAATATCGCTTACAGCGGTGTAATATCACAGCTTATTAATAATAAATTCATATATACTGAAACAGGTTTACTTGATGATACTCATATAAGGTTCTTTACATACTATACTTTCCATAAATTGATGGAAAGCTGCGGCATGTTTATTTTTTCTGAGAAAGCGATCTATCAGGATATCAATTCGGGCAATTGGCCGGATTTCGAGAGCCTGGATCATGAATTAAAGAGGGCACTAATTAATAGAGAGTTTACAGACGTATTTCAGTTTGTGTTCGCCGCAGTATCAAAAAGTTGGTATGAAGAACACAAAGATGAGATGATTGTCGAAAGGTTATCTTCATTTAAAGGAACGACAGCAGTTTCTACGGTTTATTACGATTGTGGCGACGGTTTTAATTCGCAGAATTACTTGCAGTCTACTATGTTTATAGATCCCAATAACAGATTTACAGTTGCTTTTGATTTAACAGGTCTAAAAGACTTAAAACAGTTAAGGTTTGATCCATGTGATTATGAGTGCAAGATCAGATTATCATCAATAAATGGTACAATGCCTGTAAATATATCGCCGATAAATGATTATGTAATCAAAGATGATACTGTTTACTTTTTTACAAAGGACCCCAGCTTTCTCATAACGGGTTCTGATATATTATCAGCCGCGACCCTTGAAATAAGAGGAGAGTTCAATAAACTCTCAAATGCAGACATGGCAATGATCATTGAAAACTTTGAAGAAACGCTGTGCAAATTCAAAAGCGAAGCTGCATCCCTACAAAGGCTATTGGATTTGAAAACGGCGGAAGTTGATAATTTGAAGAGTAACATAGATCATCTCGTTGGAAAACTGGGCGAGGCAGAGAAAAATATAGGGCAGCTAAGACTGGAAAAGGATGAATTGAAGTATAACCTTGATGCAGTACTAAATTCATTTTCCTGGAGGATTACGAAACCTTGCAGAAAGGCTAAGGATTTATTCAAATCCTTATTATCAGGTTTTTCCGGAAAAAAGAAATGACAATGGATAGTGCAGGAGGGCAATAAGATGCATTTCTTTACCAGCGCAACGGCGAATTATATTCCAAAAGCAAGAATACTGGCGAAAACATTAAAGGCTCACAATCCTGATTGTTTTTTTTCCTTGGGCTTGTCCGACAACTTGCCTGATGGGTTTGATTTAGGTGCCGAACCGTTTGACGAGGTTATATTCACAGATTATTTGCCTTGCTTCAGGGATAATAATGTCTTTTTTTTCAAGCATAATGTAACAGAGATCTGTACTGCTGTTAAACCTGCATTGGCGCTTGACATCATAAACAGACATAATGCTGATAAAGTTGTATATCTGGACCCGGATATTGTCGTATTTGATGCCTTTAGCGAGATTTCGAAATTGCTGGACAGATACAGTATGATTTTTACTCCGCATCAAACTGTACCTGAGAAGGAAAGGGATTTTATCATCGGAAATGAAGTTTTATTCCTTAAAAGAGGTATATACAATCTTGGCTTTTTTGCGGTAAAAGCGGATAATACCGGTATTGAGTTTCTCAAATGGTGGCATGAAAGACTGAAATACTTCTGTATGGATGATAAGGAATATACAATTAACAACGTCATTAACAAGTTGGGTCTGAAGGGGTTGTTTACTGACCAAAAGTGGATAGACATGGTGCCCGCTTACTTTGATAATTACTATATATTAAAAAAACCAGGATATAATGTTTCTACATGGAACCTGACAAGGCATTCCTTGCAGGAGAGCAACGGCAATTATTTTGTCGATGGATATCCTCTGATATTCTTCCATTTCTCGGGTTTTGATTCCAAGGAGCACCACCTTGTTCTAAATAACGTTATTGCGTATAATCATTTTTGTTCGGATGCCAAGAAACTATCAAACTGGTACGAAAAAGAACTAACTAAAGAAGGACAAAAAGAATTAGGCAGCATTGAATGGAAATACTCGAGATATTCAAATAATGAGATTATTCCCAACGTACACAGGAAGATACTTAATATCAGGATTGACGTGCATCCGAAATTCCCTGATCCTTTCTTGGTAACGGACGGCTTTTGCTTTTATACATGGGTCAAGGATGAGTATGGCAAATACCTATCGGAAGAACAAAATGAAACGCGAGCTGCGCAAAACAAAAACTATAAGCTGAGGGTATTGTTTAATAATACCATTAACTTCTTTTTTCCTTACAATACAAAGCGAAGGGAGTTCGCCAGATCCATTAAGCGTTTTCTCAAAAAGATTAAAGGGGATTGGTAATGTCCGGTATTAGCGTTGCTTTATGCACTTATAATGGAGAAAAGTATATTCGAGAACAAATAGAATCCATCATTTCACAAACATTGCTCCCAGGCGAAATAATTCTTTGTGATGACGCTTCAAGTGACGATACGTTTATAATTGCAGAATCTTTGTTGAAGGAGTCAGGTATACCTTATAAAGCTGTAAAAAACAAGGAAAATATTGGATACAACAAGAACTTCGAACAAGCTTTGGGTTTAGCCTCCAATGATTACATAGCTCTTTGCGACCAGGATGATGTTTGGTTTAACAACAAACTTGAAGTTTTGTACAATGCGATAAAAAAACAAGAAGAGATACATGGCATGGAATGTCCAATACTTGTTTTTTCAGATGCTATTGTTGCAAATGAGGCGCTTGAAATAATCCACCCGTCATATATGAGGATGCAAAAGCTGCATCCTCAGAAAACAGCCGGAAAAATATATTCATTATGTATAAATAACGTAGTGATCGGAATGACTTCACTCATCAACAGAAGTCTTGCAAAATTGGCATTGCCTTTTCCGGAAAATATACTTAACCACGATTGGTGGATGGCTGTTCTGAGCTCTGCCAAAGGTAAACTGGTGTACATAGACGAATCGTTATGCTATTATAGACAACATGGGAAAAACGTTATAGGAGCCAATCTGTACCATGATATCGGCTGGGCCAGTTATATTATTGAAAGATTTAAGAAGCGGCAAAGCGTTGCTGAATATCTGAAGGATTTGAAATACGAGCTTTATATGCGGTACAGGCCCCATATGGCAAAGAGGGTTGCCCATATAGAAGGATTGTATAAAATAACCGGAGATAATAAATTACTAAGATTATGCGATTATTTAAAAAAAGGCGGGATTTCCTCTGCAATAGGCTGTATGCTGATGGGAGCACTCCCGCCGACATGGCAGCGAAAAGTATTCTTCCTGGCATCTATTGTTAAGAAAGAACTTGATAATAATAAATAGGGGAGCAAAATGGAACACATGAATTCAAACAGAATAAGCAATGAAAATACAGTTAAACAATGGGTATTGTCCCTTTTAGCCGTCATTTCAGTGTCACTTTTTCCTCTATTATTTCTCTATTTTCAGAACGCCAATGAGGCTGCATTTGTTGAAGTATTTCCTCCGGTTCCAATAGTTATTGGGTTGGCTACTGTCATATTCACTGTATTTTTACTTATCACAAAGAATGCTCCTAAAGCAGCTATCGTTACCTCTTTGTTAATGATGTTATTACTCAACTATGCTTATCTTGAAAAAGGGGTACGGTATATTTTATCTGGGCTTCGCTATTGGCATATTCTTCCGATATTCCTGTTTGTCTTCGCGCATATTGCATGGCTTATTTGCAAAAAAATGCAAAAAGAACATGCGAATATGTTAGTATTAATTATTTGTTTAGTTTTCAGTGGCCTAATCCTTTTCAACGGTGTTATGGCCATGCCAAACATAATAAGCAGGGCTTCGGCCGAAAGTATTGCAAAAAAAGAAAAGGCAAAGACAACACAGACAGTCGCGCAAGATACTGATCTACCTAATATTTACTTATTGATTTTTGATGAATATTCCTCGGTAGATTTTATGAGGAAATACTATAATTATGATAATTCTGATTTTACTGATTATTTAGAAAAACTGGGCTTTAATGTATCGTATACAAGCCATAACGAATGTATATCAACAAAAGTTATACTAGCGAATTTGGTCAATTTGGATTACGTGATAGACCACAATACACCAGAATCAGCTATAAGTAGCTACTCAATTAACAACTATCTATTTAAGTATTTAGCCAGTAAAGGCTATACGATAACTGGAATCGGTAATATAGAAATGCTGGGCATAGAGAATTCAGCCATGAAAATATCCAGTTTAAACGCCAAAACAGTCAGTGGTGAAACTGTTGTCGATTTATTCTATAAAAGAACTGTATTATGGCCATTTTATAAGGTTTCATACAACCAGGCACAGAAGATTATAATAAGCGCTTTCGAATACTTGAAGAATCCTGATAACTTCCCTCAAAATGGTTCGTTAACTATATGCCATGTTGATTGTCCGCATGAGCCATTCCATTTTGACAGAAATGGAAGAGTTTATGAAGTACCTTCAATGAATTGGAAGGATCCGGAATATTATTTGGGCCAGTATATTTTTACAACAAATCAGATGCGCGAAATAGTAAACTCAATAGTTAATAACGACCCGGGCAGTATTATCATTTTACAATCTGACCATGGAGCCCGTGCTAGTTCGGATCCAGATTTATATATGGAAAAGTTTACTCTCGAAGACATGAGCCATATTTTTAATGCAGTATATTTCAGGGGAGAAAAACTAGATATTGAGGGGTTGTCGGGAGTAAATACTTTACGGCTTGTTTTTAATAAAGCCTTTGGCGAAAAATATGAGATGTTGGAAGTACCGCCAGATAATTTCAAGTATAAATAGAAACGGAGACTGGTCATGTTGGCAAAGAGAATTGTATATGCAATTATTTGTGTTTTGTTCATTGCTTATTTATTATTCTCAAACACGATTATTGCTGCTATAAATAATAATAATGTGAAAAAACTTGATGAGGATATATCCAAATATGTAAAAAATAAGGTTTTATTTGGTATCGATGGTTTTAATTTCAACGGTGATGTTTTTGATAGTTTTAACATTAATGGGTGGGCTTTTTGTGAAACAGCTTCAGACAACAGTAATAAAGAAGTCTGGATAATTCTTGATAATGATCATAATACATATGTAAAAAAAGCCGAGCTTATAAAGAGAATAGATGTGGCTGGAAAATTTAAAAGCAATTTTAATATAAAAAATGTTTATCATGGTGTTTATAGTACTGTTTCCACAGTTGGAGTTAAAAGCGGTATATACAAAGTATATCTCTATTGCAAAGAGAACGACGAAGATTATGGACTGGCTGATACAGGCATAATGATAAAAAAAGACCCTACAGGCATTAGCAAACATATATGGAATTCTTCTTTACTGCTTGATATTTTTGAAACAGATACAAACGTAAATGTAAAATGCAGTTTTGACTCTGTAACTTTAATTGATAATAATAATTTGGAGATATCCGGTTGGGCTTTGGTGGAAGGAATTGATACTTCTGACCAGATAGTGTATGTTCGTATTAAAGATAAAGATGGTAATACAGCGACTTATAACACACAGAAAATATCTCGACCTGATGTTGCTACTTATTTCAATAACATATTATATTATGACAGTGGTTACAAAGCTATAATCCCCATTAGCGAATTACATACTAATTCTATTACAATAGAAATCCTTGTGGGCTATGGTGAAAACGTGTATTTATCTTCCGAAACTTATAGTATATCATTAGTTTTGCCACGGGAATCAGCGGAAATAAGCTACAGTGAGGAAATAACAATTTATCCTGAAAACATAATTAGTGACGATTCGGTGCAATGTGCTATTGATGTTTGCTCTATTGATAAGAGTTTAACTGTTATGGGTTGGGCATTTGTAAAAGGAGCTGATTCTTCTGCAACTGAGGTTTATCTTGGAGTCACATCTGCAGATGGTAATACCCGTTACTTCACTACATATAAAGTTATTCGTCCCGATGTTGCCAAAGTATTTAATAACGAAATATATAGGGAAAGTGGGTTTAGTGCGGAGATACCACTAGATGCAATAAGCGTGGGGGATAACTTAATCGCCATTATTGTCAATGACGGCTCATTGCGAAAAGCAGAAACACAGTATTACTTTAATTACAATGAAAACAAGTGAAATATCAGTTATAAGAGGGTGTAATAGAATTGAACATAATAGACACTGTTTTAGGCACACCTTTGGGTTATCTAATGTATATATGTTACATACTGGTGAACGACTATGGGCTCGCGATTATCCTTTTTACCCTTCTTTCAAAGATAATCCTTTTCCCTATCTCATTATCAGTTCAAAAGAATTCTATCAAACTGGTAAAACTTAAGCCTGAACTGGACGAGATTAAACTGAGGTATGACGGCGATAAGGAGAAGATCGCGGACGAGCAGCTAAAGGTATATGAGCGTGAGAAATACAGCCCAGCATTGGGATGCCTTCCCATGCTCCTTCAAATACCCTTGGTACTGGGCCTGATTAGCGTTATATACAATCCTATAACTCATTTGCTGCATATCGATAAAGCATCTATAGCCGCATTGGCGTTAAAAACCGGTGAAATTTTGGGAATACCTGAACTTGGCGCTGCCGCGCAGATCAGGATTATTGAAGCGGTAAACAATCCTGTATATAAAGCTCACTTTGCGGATTTGTCTGGCATTGGCGCCGATGTCATTTCTAAAATCCAGGGATTCAGAATTGATTTCTTGGGATTGCACCTTTCGGCAACGCCGTCTTTTTCAGATTTTTCTTTACTGCTGCTCGTACCGGTTTTTGCCGGTTTGAGTGCTCTTGCCCTTTGCATCTTCCAGAACAAGGCTAATGTCCTGCAACGTGAACAGAGCAAGGCCAGCCAATGGGGAATGACAGCGTTCATGGTGGCGTTTTCCCTGTATTTTGCTTTCATTGTTCCCGCAGGTGTGGGTTTGTACTGGATATTCAGCAACATATTCGCGATTGTTCAATTAATTCTGCTGAACAAGATATATGATCCAAACAAATATATTGATTACAGCAAACGTCCTGCAAAACCTGTCCTGAGCAAAGAGGAAATCGCCGCGCAGAAAGCAAAGAAAAAGGCGGACCGTGAAAGAGAAAAAGCGGATTATAAGAGATTTTACAGCTACCAGGAAGGAGAAAAGCAACTGGTGTTCTATTCGGAAAAAAGCGGTTTTTATAAGTATTATGAAAATATAATCGACTATATTCTTAAGAACTCTGACATAGTTATACACTATGTAACCAGTGATCCTGATGACGCCATATTTCAGAGAAATGATCCGAGAATTATCCCATATTACATAAGCGACCGGTCTTTGATGTCCTTCATGATGAAAATGGACGCGGACATGGTTGTCATGACTATGCCAGATTTGCAGCAATTTCACATTAAGCGCTCCTTGGTAAGGAAAGACATTGAATATGTTTACGTCTTTCATTATCCGCTCAGTACGCATATGGTGCTTAGGAAAGGCGCGCTTGATTATTATGATACCATTTTCTGCATCGGGGAATTCCAGTTTGAAGAAATTCGGCAAACCGAAAAGCTTTACGGGTTGCCCGAAAAAAGGCTGATCGCCTGCGGATACGGCCAGTTGGAAAAGCTTTATGACAGCTATAGCAAAATGCAAAAAGTTGAGAATAAGCAAAAGAAGATTTTAATCGCTCCTTCCTGGCAGCCTGATAACATTTTGGACAGTTGCATAGACAAGTTGCTTTCGGCTTTGCTCGGCAAAGGATTCCACATTGTAGTGCGCCCGCATCCTGAATATGTCAAGCGATTCGGAGCCAGGATGGATGCCATTGTTCAGCGGTTCAGCGATTATGAAGGCGGAGACTTGGAATTTGAACTCGATTTTTCAAGCAATGATTCAATTCTTTCTTCAGATGTTGTAATAACCGACTGGTCCGGCACTGCATACGAATTTTCATTTGTAACGAAGAAGCCTTCGGTATTTATAAACACACCGCCGAAGATAAACAATCCCGAATATGATAAAATTAGTGTAAAGCCTCTTGAGATAACGCTGAGGGATAAAATCGGAATCCAGGTAGAGCCGGAACACCTGGAGAACGTAGCTGAGGAAATCAACAAGCTGCTGAATTCCGCTGATGAATACCGGGAAAACATAACAGCAATCGTTGACAAGTATATTGCAAATTTCGGCCGCAGCGGAGAGATCGGCGGAAGGTATATAATTGACAGGTTAAATGAGTTTGAGGCTAAGAAGAGAAATGAAGGCTGAAAGGTTTCTGAACATTATAAACGAGTATCTTGGCACAGACTTTTATACAGGGGTTCCTGATTCGCAATTGAAGCCTCTTTGTGATACCATTTATGCAAAATATAGCTTGGGTACACGACATATTGTTGCTGCCAACGAAGGCGCGGCAGTGGGATTGGCTGCCGGGCATTATATCGCAACCGGCAGACCTGCCATGGTATACCTTCAGAACAGCGGGATCGGGAATATAATCAATCCGGTTACCTCTTTGCTGGATGAAAAGGTATATGGGATTCCCTGCGTTTTTGTTGTAGGATGGCGCGGCGAGCCGGGAGTCAAGGACGAGCCGCAGCATATTTTTCAGGGTGAAATAACGGTTCAAATGCTTGAACTGGTAAAGATAAAATGCTTTATCATTTCAAAAGATACGCAAGAAGATGAATTATTGGAGTTTGTGCGGCAAAGCGCCCCTATAATATCCGAAGGTAGAAGTGTAGCTTTTATAGTGCGAAAGAACGCTTTTGAAGCAGCATCTTCTCCTTGTTATGGCAACGACAATTTGATGAGGCGTGAGGATGCGATAAGAATTATTGTAGAGCATGCCGGAAACGATGATATTTTTGTTTCAACAACGGGCAAGACATCGCGCGAATTGTTTGAAATAAGAGAAAGAATGAATTGCGGCCACGAGAGAGATTTTCTGACCGTAGGGTCAATGGGTCATGCTTCAATGATTGCCCTGGGAATTGCTCTGGAAACTCCTGATAAAAGGGTTTGGTGCCTTGATGGTGACGGGGCCATGTTAATGCATATGGGAAGTATGCTTATCCTGGCTAAAACCGGATGCAGGAACTTGGTCCATGTGTTGTTTAACAACGGAGCGCATGAGAGCGTTGGAGGCATGCCCGTGGCATATGGTAAGGCTGACTTTTGTTCGCTGGCCGAAGCTGCAGGATATGATATATGCCTGAAGGCATCAAGTTATTCAGAGCTTGAAGAAGTATTGAAAACTGTAATAAAAATAAATGAAACATGCTTTATTGAAGTTTTTGTAGCGCTTGGATCAAGGGAGGACCTGGGCAGGCCTACAGTTGCGCCGCGGGAGAACAAGACTGCGCTCATGAACTTCTTGAGTGAAGGGAAGCATATCAAATGAAGGCACTTCTTTTAAACTCCGGGATTGGGAGCAGAATGGGCAGCCTGACCGAAAAAAACCCGAAATGCATGTGCCAGATTGGAGAAGACTATACAATAATCGGGTGGCAGCTTGAATTGTTGCGGAAAAACAATATCAGGGATATTGTGGTTACAACCGGTCCATTTGCTGAATTGCTGGAGAATCATGCGCTGTCATACGGGAACGGATTGAACATCGTTTTTATGAACAACCCGCTTTACAGGGAAACCAACTATATATACTCCATGTATCTGGCTAGGGATTTTTTAAAGGATGATATACTGTTATTTCACGGAGACTTGGTGATTGAGCCATCCGTGGTGGCAGACATGTTATCTGCGAAGTGTAGTGTCGTTGCAGTCGATAGCCAGGTGCCGCTTCCTGAAAAAGACTTTAAGGCCAGAATTGAGAACGGAAGAGTAGCGGAAATCGGTGTAAACCTATTCTGTAGAAATTGTGTAGCCTGTCAGCCGGCATATAAACTTAATCGGTCAGATCTTGCCTTATGGATGGATGAAATCGAGGCATTCTGCCAGAGGGGTGAGACACGTGTATATGCCGAAAACGCTTTCAACAGTATTAGCAGCAAGATAGCCTTGTATCCGTTGGAGCTCGGAAACCGACTTTGCAATGAGATTGATGACTTGAACGATCTGAAAACAATATCCGAAAGGTTTGCCAGGATATTAAACCCTGGATCAACTATAAGGGGGGCTAATAGATGAAGAAAGTATATATGTGTTTCAGTACGGATATATTGCATAGCGGCCATATGAACATTATAAGAAAGGCTTCCGAACTTGGCGAGTTGACGGTGGGAGTGCTCACTGACGAGGTTATCGCCTCATTTAAGCGCTATCCCCTGATCCCGCTGGAAGAACGTATTCAAATGTATCAAAGCATAAAAGGCGTTTCCAACGTAGTCGTCCAGGATACACTGGAATATGATAATATTCTCAATAAGCTTAGACCTGATATCGTCGTGCATGGAGATGATTGGAGGACCGGGTACCAGGCCAGGATTCGTGAAGGTGTTATAAGAACCCTGGAAAAATGGGGCGGAAAACTCGTAGAATTTCCTTATACATACACACCGACAGAAGAAACATTAAGCAGCCTTGACCAGTTGCTATGCATGCCTGAAAACCGGCGTTCAAGGCTTAAGAAGCTCTTGCAGTACAAGCCTTGTTTGTCCGTCATGGAAGCCCATAACGGCCTTACCGGATTAATAGTGGAAAGGACCAAGGTTGAAACCGAAGAGGGAATAAAACAATTTGACGCAATTTGGGTTTCGAGTTTATGTGATTCTACTGTAAAAGGTAAACCGGATATTGAACTGGTGGATATGACTTCCCGTATAGGAACGCTTGAAGAGATCATGGAAGTAACAACAAAACCGATTATACTTGACGGAGATACGGGCGGACTTACGGAACATTTTGTTTTTAACATTAAGACCTTGGAAAGAATAGGTGTATCCGCAGTTATCATTGAGGATAAAACAGGCCTGAAAAAGAACTCCCTTTACGGAACTAATGTTTACCAGGAACAAGAGACAATCGAAAATTTTTGCGAAAAGATCCGGGCAGGCAAAAACTCTTTGAAAACAAGGGACTTCATGATAATTGCCCGATGTGAAAGTCTTATCCTGAATAAAGGGATGGAAGACGCGCTTGAACGATGCATTGCATATGTGGGCGCGGGAGCAGACGGGATAATGATTCATTCCTGTAAAAAAGGGCCGGATGAGGTTTTGGAGTTTTGCAGAAGGTTCCGTGAGGCAGATAAAACCACTCCCATTGTTGCAGTCCCAACTACTTATAACAGCATTACAGAGGAGGAGATCGCGGCTGCAGGTGTGAATATAGTGATTTACGCCAATCATCTCTTGAGAAGCGCATTTCCAGCTATGCAGCGAGTTGCGGAAACAATACTGAAGCATTCCCGATCCCTCGAGGCAGACAGCTACTGTATGCCAATCAGAAGTATAATTGATTTGATACCCAGCGAATAGAAAGAGATGTGAAACGGGATGAAACCGTATAAACCGTTCTCTCCAGTTGATATTTCAATAGTATCTCGCACTGAAGCCCTTGAGATCATTGAAAGATTCATTTCTTGCAGTGACAGAACCTTATTTATGACCAGCAATGGAAGAGTTCAAGGGCTTGGATTGGAGCAATGGCTTTCTGGCATAAAAAAGCGTAATAACATCAGGCATTACTGGCGGATACCGGTTAACCCCACTATTACGGATGTATATAAAGCCTTATTGGATTTAGGGGATGTTAAACCCGACCTTATTATCGCAATAGGCGGCGGAAGCTGCATTGATTTGGCAAAGGCCGTCAGTGCGCTTTACAACCTGATACCAACCGAATGCTTATCAGAAGATTCGGTACGCGAGGCTGTCAAGAAAAAAGAATATCTGAACAATAGCCATTTTATCGATATCATAGCTGTACCTACCACTTCAGGAACGGGTTCGGAAGTAACAAAATGGGCAACGATCTGGGATACAGATAATCTTGAGAAACTGTCCATAGATTGCACAGAACTGTTCCCGAAAGCAGCCGTAATTGTTCCTGAGTTTACGGTTTCACAAAGCGACAGGCTAACCCTGTCAACTGGATTGGATGCACTGTCACACGCTATGGAGTCTTTCTGGTCAAAAGGCAGGACCCCCCTTTCACAGGCATTGTCCATAACTGCAATAAAGT